>NZ_JBQENC010000007.1:261121-263721 GCF_052044485.1 Pseudoxanthomonas sp. 22568 | reverse complement strand
GTCAGCGCTTCTGCTTCGGCAATCGGATCATCCGCGTGCCGCTGAAGCGGTCATGCCGCGCCCCGACCCATTTTCGGTGACGGGGTATCGAACGCGCCGCAGCGCGCCGGGAAAACAATGCGTCAGCGCTTCTGCTTCGGCAATCGGATCATCCGCGTGCCGCTGAAGCGGTCATGCCGCGCCCCGACCCACTTCCGGTGACGGGGTATCGAACGCGCCGCAGCGCGCCGGGAAAACAATGCGTCAGCGCTCTGCTTCGGCAATCGGATCATCCGCGTGCCGCTGAAGCGGTCATGCCGCGCCCCGACCCACTTTCGGTGGCGGGGTATCGAACGCGCCGCAGCGCGCCGGGAAAACAATGCGTCAGCGCTTCTGCCTGGGCAGCCGGATCAGCCGCGTGCCGCTGATGCGGTCATGCCACGTCAACCGTTCCCGGTCCACCCACGCCCACCAGAACCCCAGTCCCGCCAACCCCAGCGACAGCGTGGCGACACCAAACCGCACCCACAGGGCGCGCTTCGAGGGCGCGCCGTCCCGCGCGTCCACCACCTTCAGTCGCCACGGACGCATGCCCAGGGTCTGCCCGCCACGGGCCCAGCTGAGCGTCGCGTACAGTCCGGCCACGCTCCAGCAGCACAGCCAGAGCAGGATCTGCAGCGGACTGTAGGGAGCGATGTTCTCGCGCGCGGCGTGGTGGCCCAGGAAGGTGTAGCCCACGGTGAAGGCCAGTGAAATCAGCATCCACAGCGCCAGCACCGGCCACACGTCATAAAGCAGTGCCAGCAGGCGCCAGCCGATCAGGGCACGGGGTTTTTCGACGGATGCGGCGGTCGCGGTCATCGTGAAAGGATAGCGTGCCGCGGGTGGGCGCGTATCCGCATGCAGGCACGGAGTCGGCGTTTCCGCCGAACTGGCCTAAGCTTGCGCGATGACTTCCCGCACGCCCGCCGAGCGCCGCCAGCAAGTACAGGCGCTGCCCCCCGTTCCCGACGCCGACGCCGCGGTCATCGCGGCGTTCCTGGATGCCACCTGGGCCGAGAGCGGCCTGGCGCGCCCTTCGCTGGACAGCTACCGGCGGGATCTGGAGGGCTTCGCGCGCTGGCGCAATGGCGCGCACGGCGGCTTGGCGCAGGCCGATCGCGCCGCCCTGTTCGACTACTTCGCCTGGCGTACCCGCGAAGGCTACTCGCCGCGCAGCAACGCGCGGCTGCTGTCGTCGCTGCGGGCCTTCTTCGCCCATCGTCTGCGCCGCGGCGATCGCGGCGACGACCCGACCGCCTTGCTGGATCCGCCGAAGCTGCCGCGCTCGCTGCCCAAGGCGCTGGCCGAGTCGGAGATCGACGCGCTGCTGGCGGCGCCGCTGACCGATACGCCCGAGGGCCTGCGCGATCGCGCGATGCTGGAGCTGATGTACGCGGCGGGACTGCGCGTCAGCGAACTGGTCAATCTGCCGGCGACCGCGGTCAATCTGCGCCAGGGCGTGATCCGGGTGACCGGAAAGGGCAGCAAGGAGCGGCTGGTGCCGCTGGGCGAGGAATCGCAGCACTGGCTGGAAACCTATCTGGCGCAGGCGCGGCCGGCGCTCGCCAACAAGCGCAGCCTGGCGGCGCTGTTCCTCACGCCGCGAGGCGAAGCGCCAAGCCGGCAGCAATTCTGGACCCTGGTCAAACGTTACGCCGCCGTGGCCGGCATCGATCCGGTACGGATCAGCCCGCACGGTCTGCGCCACAGTTTCGCCACCCATCTGCTCAACCGCGGCGCGGATCTGCGCGCGCTGCAACTGCTGCTGGGCCATAGTTCGCTGTCCACCACCCAGATCTACACCCTGGTCGCGCGCGAGCATCTGAAGCAACTGCACGGCAAGCACCATCCGCGCGCCTGAGACCCGGTTAATCGAACTGACTCGGGGCTGTGCGAGAATTGCCCGCATCCTGACTGGCCGCCCCCGGCGGAATTGAAACGAGATGCCGATGACCCGCCTTCTTTCCATCGCGCTGCTGGGCGCTTTCAGCCTCACCGCATGCGCGCAGGCACCGCAGGCGCCGGGCGCCGACAACAAGTCCGCGCCGGCTTCCGCCAATGCGGCTTCCAGCGGCGGTCCTGCCGATGCCAAGGTGCGCGAGGCGATCAAGCGACTCAATCCGCAGATCAGCGTCGAGTATGTCGGCGTGGCACCGCTGCCCGGCTTCCGCGAAGTGATCGCCGGCGGCCAGCTGGTCTACATCAGCGACGATGGCCGCTACCTGGTGCAGGGCGCGGTGGTCGACCTGCAGGGTGGCAACCGCGAACTGATGAAGGGCAGCCCGGCGATGGCGCGCTATCGAGCCGACCTGCTCAAGTCGGTGCCGCACGCCGATCGCATCGTGTTCTCGCCACCGAACGCCAAGTACACGGTCAGTGTGTTCACCGACATCGAATGCGGCTACTGCCGCAAGCTGCACAGCGAGATTGCCGAGATCAACCGGCAGGGCATCGCGGTGGAGTACCTGGCGTTCCCGCGCATGGGCCTGGGCAGCCAGGACCACAAGGACATGATCTCGGTCTGGTGCTCCACCGATCGCAAGAAGGCGCTGACGGAAGCCAAGTCCGGCCGCCCGGTG
>NZ_JBQENC010000007.1:0-261103 GCF_052044485.1 Pseudoxanthomonas sp. 22568 | reverse complement strand
AACCCCGTCACCATGGAATACAACATCGGCCAGCGGGTCGGCGTGGACGGCACCCCGGCGATCTTCGCCGCCGACGGCACCCAGCTGGGTGGCTACCTGCCGCCGGCCGCCCTGCGCAAGGCGCTGGACGACCTGGCCGCCGAGCAGGCCAAGGCCGGCGGCGCGCCCTGACGGAAGCTCCCGCCTTTTTTGGGATGCCCGAAGGCCGGTCCCCTTGCAGGGGCCGGCCTTTTTCATGCCCGGGCGCCGGCCTGCGGGCGCCGGAGGTCCGGCCAGGAGCCGGATCCGGGCCGGGTCGGGTCCGGGAACCCGGGCTCCGTTACAATAGCGGGCCCCGTCCTGACGGCACGCTCCCACGGTTCCGGACATGATCGTCCTCGAAGGCCAGCCGGCCTTGTCGCAATTCCGCCGCGCGCGGCTCGAAAGCAAGCTCCAGTCCCTGATCCCCCACGTCCGCATCCGCGGTGCCTGGCACGTCTATTTCATCGATGCCGATGCCTCGGCAAGCCTCGACGAAGCGACCCTGCGCCGCATCCTGCAGGCGCATGAACAGCCAGAGCCGCTGGCCGCGGGCGGGGTCTCCCGCTTCGTCGTGCCGCGCCTGGGCACCCTGTCGCCGTGGGCCAGCAAGGCCACCGAACTGCTGCGCGGCGCCGGCCTGGAACTGCACCGGGTCGAACGCGGCATGCGCATCGATCTGGAAGGCTGGACCGACGACATGCCCGCGCTGGCCAAGGCGCTGCATGACCCGATGACGCAATCCCTGCTGGCCGCCCGCGAACAGGCGGCGGCGCTGTTCACCACGCCGGCGCGCGGCGAGCTGGAACGCATCCCGCTGGACCAGTTGGAAACCGCCAACACCCGCCTGGGCCTGGCGCTGGCCGATGACGAGATCGCCTACCTGCGCGATCGCTACCGCGAGCTGGGCCGGGATCCGTCCGACGTCGAACTGATGATGTTCGCGCAGGCCAATTCCGAGCACTGCCGGCACAAGATCTTCAATGCGTCCTGGACCATCGACGGCAAGGAAATGCTGGTCAATGGCGGTCCGCAGTCCTTGTTCCGGATGATCAAGCACACCCACGCGCAGACGCCGCAGTACACGCTGTCGGCCTACCGCGACAACGCGGCGGTGGTGGAAGGCTATCCGGCCGCGCGCTTCCGCCCGGACGGGCAGGGCCGTTACCGGGTCGAGGCGACCCTGGACTCGGCGTTCTGCATCAAGGTCGAGACCCACAACCATCCCACCGCGATTGCGCCGTTCCCCGGCGCCAGCACCGGCGCCGGCGGCGAGATCCGCGACGAGGGCGCGACCGGCCGCGGCGGCAAGCCCAAGGCCGGCCTGACCGGCTTCAGTGTTTCCCATCTGCGCATTCCCACGCTGCCGCAGCCGTGGGAAGCCGGGCGCGCGCTCAATCCGCGCATGGCGCCCGCGCTGGAAATCATGCTGGACGGCCCGCTGGGCGGCGCCGCGTTCAACAACGAATTCGGCCGTCCCAACCTGCTGGGTTATTTCCGCAGCTTCGAACTGGGGCAAGGCGAGGCGCTGGCGCGTGCCTACGACAAGCCGATCATGCTGGCCGGCGGCCTGGGCGCGATCGATCGCATCCAGGTGCAGAAGAAGACGCTTTCCGCCGGCGACGCGGTGATCGTGCTCGGCGGTCCGGCGATGCTGATCGGCCTGGGCGGCGGCGCGGCCAGTTCGGTGGCCTCCGGCGAGAGCGCCGAGGAACTGGATTTCGCCAGCGTGCAGCGCGACAACCCGGAAATGGAGCGGCGCTGCCAGGAAGTCATCGACCGCTGCGTGGCGATGGGCGAGGACAATCCGATCCTGTGGTTCCATGACGTCGGCGCGGGCGGCCTGTCCAACGCCATTCCGGAACTGCTGCATGATTCAGGCGTCGGCGGCGTGATCGATCTGGGCAAGGTGCCCACCGACGATCCCTCGCTGTCGCCGATGCAGTTGTGGTGCAACGAATCCCAGGAACGCTACGTGCTCGGTGTGCCGCAGGCGCGGCTGGCCGAGTTTGCCGCGTTGTGCGAGCGCGAGCGCTGTCCGTTCGCGGCGGTCGGCGTGGCGACGACGGAGGAGCGCCTGGTGGTGGCCTACGGCGCGACTGTCGACGCGATTCCCGCCGATGCGCCGATCGATCTGCCGATGGACGTGCTGTTCGGCAAGGCGCCGAAAATGCATCGCGAAGCCCGCCATCCCGCGCCCGCACCGTGGCCGGCGCTGGAAACGGCGAAGCTCGACCTGCATGAGGCCGGCCTGCGCGTGCTCGCGCATCCCACCGTGGCGGCCAAGCAGTTCCTGATCACGATCGGTGATCGCAGTGTCGGCGGCCTGACCGCGCGCGATCAGCTGATCGGTCCATGGCAGATGCCGGCCGCCGACTGCGCGATCACCCTGTCGGACTACAGCCGCTTCAGCGGCGAGGCGATGGCGATCGGCGAACGCACGCCGCTGGCGCTGCTGGACGCCGCCGCCGCCGCCCGCATGGCGGTGGGCGAGGCGATCACCAACCTGTGCGCCGCGCCGATCGAGTCGCTGGACCGGATCAAGCTGTCGGCCAACTGGATGGCCGCCGCCGGCCACGACGGTGAAGACGCGCTTCTGTTCGACGCGGTCCGCGCCGTGGGCATGGAGCTGTGTCCGGACATCGACCTGAGCATTCCGGTCGGCAAGGACTCGCTGTCGATGCAGGCGCAATGGCAGGGCGTGGACGGTCCGCAGAAATCGGTGTCGCCGGTGTCGCTGGTGATCAGTGCGTTCGCGCCGGTGACCGACGTGCGCCGGCAGCTCACTCCGCTGCTGCAGCGCGAGGAAGCCAGCGATCTGTGGCTGATCGGCCTGGGCGCGGGCAAGAAGCGGCTGGGTGGTTCGATCCTGGCGCAGGTCCATCCGGAAGCCGGCCATCGCGACGGCCTGCCGGCGTTCGCCGGCGACGAAGCCGATGACGGCGTGCCGGATCTGGACGACCCGCAGCGGCTGCGTGATTTCTTCGCGCTGATCCGCGACGCGCGCGAGGCCGGCCTGCTGCTGGCCTATCACGATCGCAGCGATGGTGGCGCATTCGCGACCCTGTGCGAAATGGCGTTCGCCTCGCACCTGGGACTGGACATCAACCTCGATGGCTGGGGTGATGATCCGTTCCGCACCCTGTTCGCCGAGGAACTGGGCGCGGTGGTGCAGGTGGCCGACGAGGATCGCGCGGCGTTCGCCGATCTGGTCGAACGCCATGCGCTCACCGAATGCGCGCAGCGCATCGCCCGCCCGAGCACGGCCCCGGTGATCCGCGTGCAGCAGGATGGCGAGACCTTGAGCGAATGGCGCTGGGAAGCGCTGTTCGATGCGTGGTGGTCGGTGACCCATGCGATGCAGAAGCTGCGCGACAACCCGGAAGCGGCCGACCAGGAGCGCGACGTGGCGCGCCAGTTCACCGCCGCCGGACTCAAGCCGAAGCTCGCCTTCGATCCGTCCGAGGATGTGGCCGCCCCGTTCATCGCCACCGGCGCGCGCCCGAAGGTCGCGATCCTGCGCGAGCAGGGCGTCAACGGGCAGATCGAGATGGCGTCGGTGTTCGATCGCGCCGGATTCGACGCCTACGACGTGCACATGAGCGACCTGGTCGCCGGCCGTGTGTCGTTGGCCGATTTCAAGGGTTTCGCCGCCTGCGGCGGCTTCAGCTACGGCGACGTGCTCGGCGCGGGTCGCGGCTGGGCCACCTCGGTGCTGGAGCGGGCCGCGCTGCGCGAGGCGTTCGCCACGTTCTTCGCGCGCGGCGACACCTTCTCGCTGGGCGTGTGCAACGGCTGCCAGATGCTGAGCCAGCTCAAGGACATCATCCCCGGTGCGACGCACTGGCCGCGCTTCCTGCGCAACCGCAGCGAACAGTTCGAAGCCCGCACCTCGCTGCTGGAAGTGCTGGAGTCGCCTTCGATCCTGCTGCGCGGCATGGCCGGCTCGCGCATCCCGGTCGCGGTCGCGCACGGCGAGGGACGCGCCGAGTTCGACAGCGCGGTGGACCAGGCCGCGGTGCGGGTCGCGCTGCGCTACATCGACGGCGAAGGCAACGCGGCCACGCAGTATCCGCTCAACCCCAACGGCTCGCCCGACGGCATCACCGGCCTGACCAGCGACGACGGCCGCTCCACCATCCTGATGCCGCACCCGGAGCGTACCCCGCGCAGCGTCAACCTGAGCTGGGCGCCGTCCGACTGGCACGAGGACTCACCGTGGCTGCGGATGTTCCGCAACGCACGGGTGTGGGTGGGCTGAGCGAAGGCCTTATCGCGATGACGGAAAAAGCGGCGCTTCGGCGCCGCTTTTTTTTTCGGTACCGCACGATCCCAATGCCACTGCGGTGGCGGGATGGCGTTCGCGATACCGACGGAATGTCAATGTTAGTTGACGGCGCCATCCCGTCTGCAGACTATCCGACGGCACAGGTTTGAGGGTTCCGTTCCCGAGCCTGCAACGGAAGCCTCATCGACGGGTGTTTCCGTCCACCCGGGGGTCATCTCCAACCAAGACACCGACAACCGGCACATCCGGTGGTCGCGGGATTTTTTTGCTCAGGAAAAGGGAGTCTCAAAGATGCGCCATTCCATGCCTGCCATCCGCGGGAACCGCACCACGGGCAATGACAGCCCGGTTTCCACGACAAGGGCCCGCCGGTCGTCAACATGCGCAACGTGCAGGACCTCGACGTTCGCCATCGCAATCAACATCGCGGTCGCGTCGCTGTTGATGGCGGGGAACGCTTTGGCGACCGAAACCGAAAGCCGGACTCCCGCGGAGTCGTCGCCGGTGCAGGGGAGCAACTCCCGGACAACCATGTCCGGTGCCGGTCCGATGGCGGTCGCGATTCAACATCACGTCCAGTCCAATGGGCCCGGCCTGGCCTATGCGGAAGGCGAGGATGCGGTGGCGTTGGGTTCCGACGCCGCGGCGCTGGGCGATTATGCGGTCGCACTGGGCGCAACCAGTTCCGCCTATGGCCAGCGCGCGTCCGCCTCCGGCAACGGTGCCAGCGCGCTTGCGGACGATGCCACCGCCACGGGTTACAGCGCCCTCGCGGATGGACAGGGTTCGATGGCGGCCGGCAGCCAGGCCCATGCTTCCGGTATCGGCGCCGCCGCGATGGGAAGCGCCAGCCAGGCCAGTGGACACGGAAGCATCGCCATCGGCAATGGCGCGTGGAGCCTGGCGGAGAACAGCGTGGCCCTGGGAGCCGGTGCCGTCAGCGAGCGCGGCAACAGCGTGTCGGTGGGACGCACCGGCCAGGAACGCCAGATTGTCCACGTGGCGGCGGGCGTCGTGGAAACCGATGCCGTCAACAAGGGCCAGATGGACGCCGGCCTGGCGGACACGCGGGCGCACGCCGACGCGACGGGAGCGCGGGTGGAGGCGAATGCGAACAGCTACACCGATGCGCGCGCGGCGCGGACGCTGGCCGATGCGAACGCGCATGCCGAAGCGACGGGAGCGCGGGCGGAGACGAATGCGAACGCCTACACCGATGCGCGCGCGGCGCGGACGCTGGTCGATGCGACCACGCATGCCGACGCGGTGGGCGCAAGGGCGGAGACGAATGCCAACGCCTATACCGACGCGAGTACGACGAAGGCGCTGGCCAATGCAAACGCCCATGCCGATGCCACCGCGGCGAAGACGCTGGCCCACGCCAATGCCTACACGGACACCCGGTTCGCGGCGTGGAACGACGACTTCACCCGCTTCAAGGGCGATCTGGAACGCCGCCTCCATGCCCAGGACCGCCGCATCGACCGGCAGGGCGCGATGGGCGCGGCCATGCTCAACATGGCGATCAGCGCCGCGGGCATTCGCACCGACAACCGCGTCGGCGTGGGCGTGGGTTTCCAGGGTGGCGAACGCGCGCTGTCCGTGGGCTACCAGCGCGCCTTCGGCGAGCGGGCCACATTCAGTCTGGGCGGCGCGCTCAGCGGGGACGAACGCTCGGTCGGCATGGGTGCCGGTTTCGGCTGGTGACGGTGATGGATGCACGACACCGCGTCGGGCGATTAATCAAAGAAGGAACCACGAATATGAAATGCAACGGAAAGGGGATGATGACCGCCATGGCGCTGCTGGTCTGGGCGATCGCGGCGGAGTCGAGCCTGGCGGCGATTCCGCTGGCGCGGACGGCGGAAGTCGAGTCGACGCCGCCAAGGCGCATCGAGGGAGACCGCATCATCGTGCGCCAGCGTATCGCCGGCACGCGCAGCCACGACAAGGCTGCGGTCGTGCGCGCGGCCGTGGCGCGCGCACGCTTGTTGGATACACCGCCACGGCAGCGCGGGAATGGCGGCATGCTTGGCGTCAGGATGCTGCATCCATTGGCCAGCGGCGGCGACGCGTTCTCGCTCTCGCGTGCGCTTTCCCAGGCGGAAATGGCGCGGTTGCTGGCTGAACTCAGATCCGATCCCGGCGTGGTGCTCGCGGAGGCGGACGAACGCATGTACCCGCTGTATGCACCGAATGACCCGCCGAATGACCTGCTGTTCGACCTCCAGTGGCATTTCCATCATCCGGTGGGAGGCATCGGCGCGCCGAGGGCCTGGGACATCGCACAGGGTGAGGGCGTGGTGGTCGCGGTGCTCGATACCGGGGTGCTGACCGATCATCCGGATTTGTCCGCGAACCTGTTGCCCGGCTACGACTTCATCAGCAATGCCTGGATATCGCGCAGACCCACCGACGCCCGGGTGGCGGGAGCGCTGGATCTGGGGGACTGGAGTCCGGTGGCGGGCGAGTGCTACGGCGGCTCGCCGGTGCGCAACAGCACCTGGCATGGCAGCCACGTGGCCGGCACCATCGCCGAAGTCACCCACAACGGGCTGGGGGGGGCGGGCGTCGCGTACCGGGCCAAGGTGCTTCCGGTCCGGGTGCTGGGTCGTTGCGGCGGCCTGACCTCGGACATCGCGGATGCGATTGTCTGGGCCTCGGGTGGGCGGGTTCCGGGTGTGCCCGCCAATCCCCATCCCGCCGAGGTCATCAACCTGAGCCTGGGCGGCAATCGCTCGTGTCCGCGGATTACCCAGGACGCCATCGACATCGCGACCGCCAACGGCAGCGTGGTGGTGGTGGCGGCGGGCAACAGCAACGTGGATGCGGCGGATGTCAGCCCGGCCAGCTGTCGTGGCGTGATCACCGTCGGCGCCTCGCGCATCACCGGCGGCAAGGCCTATTACTCAAACTTCGGCGCGGCGGTCGATATCGCGGCGCCGGGTGGTGGCGGGGTGGAGGACACTGGCAATTCCGGCTGGGACGGTTATGTGCTCCAGGCCGGTTCCTCGAGCAAGACGGACCCGGCCTCGGGCGAGTTCGGTTATTTCGGCAAGATCGGAACCTCCATGGCCACGCCACACGTTTCCGCAGTGGCGGCCCTGGTCCAGGGCGCGCGCGCGCAGGCGGGTCGGGTTCCGTTGACACCCTCGGAAATGGAGAGCCTGCTGCTCAGGACCGCGCGCCCGTTTCCCGCGCGGATACCGGCGACAACGCCCATCGGGATCGGTCTGCTGGATGCGCGTGCCGCGCTGGATGAGGCGCTGAAGCCTGCGTGCGTGGACTGCGGACCGCAGGCCAGCCCGGTGCGGAACCGGGTGCCGGTGACCGGCATGAATGGCGGTGCCGGCAGTCAGTGGCTGTACCGCTTCGAGGCGGCGCCCGGGCGGTTGATCAGCATCATGAGTTACGGCGGGCAGGGCGATGTTTCGGTGTACGCGGGCTTCGACCGGGTGCCGACCGCTAGCGCGCACCAGTACGGTTCGCGGCGTCCCGGCACGGTCGAAACCATCCGTATCGCGCCCGCCGAAGCCCGCGCGGGGACCTACTACGTCCTCGTGGTGGGTGAAACCCCTTTCAGCGGAGTCAACCTGCAGGTCCGCCAGTAACCCGCCCCGAAGGATTGCCGTCGTCGGTTCCCGGTCACGCGGGCGACTCCGGTCGATGGTAGACATTGGTAAAGTGGACGCCTGCAACGGGAGTGCGACGTGAACGCCCTGATTGAATCCCAGACCACCGAAGTCGGCGCCGAGGAGCGGATGGTCGACGCGCTGCTGTCGCGTGGAAAGCTCAAGGAGCCCGATCTGGCGCGGGCGCGGCGGGTGCAGGAGGAAACCGGCGGCAGCCTGTTGTCGCTGCTGTCGCGGCTGGGGCTGGTGTCCGAGCGCGATCATGCCGAGACGGCCGCCGACGTATTGGGCCTGTCGCTGGTCAGCGTCAAGGAACTGCCCGAACTGCCGCCCGAGGCGACGCCGTTGTCGGTGCGCTTCCTCAAGCAGTTCCATGTCTGCCCGGTGGGCGAGGACGAGGCCGGCGTGGATCTGCTGGTGGCCGATCCGCAGGACGGTTACCCGGTCGAAGCCGTGCAACTGGCGACCGGCAAGGCGGTGCGCCAGCGGGTGGCGTTGCGTTCGGAGATCGATGATCTGATCGAGCGTTACTTCGGCCAGGGACGCAGCGCGATGGGCGCCATCGTGGAGAACGCCGACGGCGAGACCGCCGGCGACCTGGACGACGTAGAACACCTGCGCGACCTGGCGTCCGAGGCGCCGGTGATCCGCCTGGTCAACCTGATCATCCAGCGTGCGGTGGAACTGCGCGCTTCGGACGTGCACATCGAGCCCTTCGAGAACCGGCTGAAGGTCCGCTATCGCGTGGACGGCGTGCTGGAGGAGGCCGAGAGTCCGCCCGCCAACCTCACCGCCGCCGTGATCAGCCGCATCAAGATCATGGCCAAGCTCAACATCGCCGAACGCCGACTGCCGCAGGACGGCCGCATCATGCTGCGCGTGCAGGGCAAGGAGCTGGATCTGCGCGTCAGCACCGTGCCCACGGCGCATGGCGAGAGCGTGGTCATGCGTTTGCTGGATCGCGAGACCGTGGTGTTCGATTTCAAGCGCCTGGGCTTCACCGACGCGTTCCTGCCGCAGTTCCAGAAGGTGCTGGAGCAGCCGCATGGCATCCTGCTGGTGACCGGGCCGACGGGTTCGGGCAAGACCACCACGCTGTACACCGCGCTGAGCAAACTCAACACCAGCGACGTCAAGATCATCACCGTCGAGGATCCGGTCGAATACCAGATCGAGGGCATCAACCAGATCCAGGCCAAGCCGCAGATCGGGCTGGATTTCTCGCATGCGCTGCGCAGCATCGTCCGCCAGGATCCGGACATCATCATGATCGGCGAAATGCGCGATCTGGAAACCGCGCGCATCGCCATCCAGTCCGCGCTGACCGGCCACCTGGTGCTGTCCACGCTGCACACCAACAACGCCGCCGGCGGCATCACCCGCATGCTCGACATGGGGGTGGAGGATTATCTGCTCACCTCCACGATCAACGGCATCCTCGCCCAGCGCCTGGTGCGCCGGCTGGAGCCGACCCACGCCGAGCCGTACCGCGCCTCGCCCGAGGAGATCGAGAAGTTCGGCCTGCGCCGCTTCCAGCCGGAAGGCGACATCGTCCTGTACCGCCCGCGTCCGTCGGCCGTCGCGCCGACCGGCTACCTGGGCCGGACCACGATCATCGAATTCCTGGTGATGAACGACGAACTGCGGCGTGCGGTGATGCGCCACGCCGGCATGGGCGAGATCGAGGAGATCGCGCGGGCGGGCGGCATGCAGACCATGTACGAGGACGGCATCGCCAAGGCGCTGGCCGGGCAGACCACGATCGAGGAAGTCCTGCGGGTCACCGAGGAAGCCTGAGGGCCGACGACGGGCGGGGTGTCCGCGGCGCCCGGCGATGGAATGGCCGGATGGGGCAGGGGGGCGCCATGCCGCGCGTTCCTGGACGAATCCGGGGCGCCTGACATCCCTAGCTTCGAGCGAACGACGTTTCGCTGCACTGCGGCTTTCCCGCGGGCGGACGGGAGGCAATACTCCGGGGACTGAAAACGTTTTCAGTGGACCGTTCCTGGAGGAGTCGTGGCGCGCACCGTTTTCCGCCGGCTGGCCGGCGCCCTGCTGTTTTCACTGGCCGCGGCGGCCCAGGCGACCGGGTCGTCCCCGGCGCCCGAGGGGAGGAAGACCTATGCCAATCCGATCGACATCGATTACCGCTACAACTTCGAACAGTTGAACCAGGAGATCTCCTATCGCACCGGCGCCGATCCGGTGGTGGTCCGGCATGGCGATGCCTACTACCTGTTCCAGACCCTGGCCGACGGCTACTGGCGTTCGACCGATCTGGTGGATTGGCGTTTCATCGAACCCAGTCGTTGGCCCTTCGACAGCATGGTCGCGCCGGCGGCGATTTCCGATGACGACCGCCTGCTGCTGATGCGCTCGATGTTCAGTCCCGGCGCGGTGCTGGTCAGCCGTGACCCGGAACATGGCGTTTTCGATTTCTTCACCCGCCGGACGCCGGAGCTTCCCAACGCGGTGCGTCCCGGCATGGATCAGTTCATGCAACCCTGGCGCGTCGGTGACCCGCAACCCACCGAGGTTCCGCCTGGACCGTGGGATCCGTCGTTCTTCAAGGACGACGATGGCCGCTGGTACTTGTACTGGGGATCTTCCGATACGTTTCCGCTCTACGGCATCGAGCTCGACATGGATCGCGGCATGCGCTACATCGGCAAGCCACGCGCGCTGATCCTGCTGGATCCGAAGCGGCATGGCTGGGAGCGTTTCGGCCAGGACCATCGCGAGGAGAACAGCCCCACCTACATCGAGGGCGCGTGGATGAACAAGGTCGGCGGCCGCTACTACCTGCAATACGGCGCGCCCGGCACCGAATACAACGCCTACGCGACCGGCGTCTACGTCGGCGACGGTCCGCTGGGGCCGTTCGAGTACGCGCCCTACAACCCGGTGGGCTACAAGCCCGGCGGGTTCGTGCATGGCGCCGGACACGGCTCCACCTTCCAGGATGCGCATGGCAACTGGTGGAACACCGGGACGCCCTGGATTGGCTACAACTGGACCTTCGAGCGGCGGATCGCGATGTTCCCCGCAGCGTTCGGCGCAGAAGGGCAGATGTCCGTGTCCACGCGCTTCGGCGACTTCCCCCACTATGTGCCGGATGCCGCCAACGCCGATCCGGAAAGCCTGTTCACCGGCTGGATGCTGTTGTCCTACCGCAAGCGCGCCAGCGCGTCGTCGGTGCACAAGGATTTCGCCGCGGCCAACGCCACCGACGAGAATCCGCGCACGTTCTGGGTTGCCGCGGACAATGCGGCCGGACAGACGCTGAGCGTGGATCTGGGCGGCGAGCGCAGCGTGCGCGCGGTGCAGGTCAACTTCGCCGACTACCAGTCCGGACTCTATGGCGATTCGGATGACATCTATACCGAGTTCCGCCTGGAGTACTCGCTCGACGGCCGCCACTGGCAGCCACTGGCCGCCACCGACGGACCGCGCCGGGATCGGCCCAACGCCTACCTGCCCCTGGCCGCGCCGGTGCGCGCGCGGCACGTGCGCTACGTGCATGGCCACGTCGGCGCCGCGCACCTGGCGATCAGCGATTTGCGGGTGTTCGGCAATGCAGACGGAAAATCCCCCGCGACCCCGCAACGCGTGCAGGCCAGGCGCGACGCCGATCCGCGCCAGGTGACCGTGCAATGGCATCCGGTGACCGGCGCGGTGGGCTACAACGTGCGCTGGGGAATCTCGCCGGATCGCCTGCATTCCACCTACCAGGTGTTCGCGGATCAGCCGGCACGGCTGGAGGTCCGGGCACTGAACGCGGGCGTTTCCTATCACGTCGCGGTCGAGGCATTCGATGAGAACGGGGTCTCTTCCCTGAGCGAAACGGTTCCGATCCCGTAGCGCGGAAATCCTGCGCGCGTATGCTTAGGGGCTCGGACGCCAAGGAAGCCCCTGCCGATGCCCCTGTACCGCTACAAGGCCCTGAACCCGCGCGGCGAATTGCTGGAAGGCCAGATGGAGGCCAGCAGCGACGCCGAAGTGGCGACGCGCCTGCAGGAGCAGGGGCATCTGCCGGTCGAGGCGCGCCTGGCGGCCGACGTCCGCGGGGGCACCTCGCTGCGCGGACTGCTGCGCCAGCAGCCGCTGGCCGGGGATCGCCTGGTCCAGTTCACCCAACAGCTGGCGACCCTGCTGGGCGCCGGGCAGCCGCTGGATCGGGCATTGTCGATCCTGCTGGACATGCCGGAAGAAGGGCGCGCGCGCGACATCATCGCCGACGTGCGCGACGCGGTCCGCGGCGGCGCGCCGTTGTCGGTGGCGCTCGAACGCCAGCATGGCGTGTTCAGCCGGCTCTACATCAACATGGTCCGCGCCGGCGAAGCCGGTGGCAGCCTGCAGGACACCCTGGCCCGGCTGGCCGACTACCTGGAACGCAGCCGCAACCTGCGCGGTCGCGTGATCAACGCGTTGATCTATCCGGCCATCCTGGTGGTGGTGGTCGGGTTCGCGCTGCTGTTCCTGCTGGGCTACGTGGTGCCCCAGTTCTCGCAGATGTACGAGAGCCTGGACGTCGAGCTGTCCTGGTTCACCCGCGGGGTGATGGCGACGGGTGCGTTCGTGCAGCAGGCCTGGTTCGTGCTGATTGCCGTGCCCGCCGTGCTGCTGCTCTGGTTCGACCGCAAGCGCCGGGATCCGGCGTTCCGTGATCGTTTCGATCGCTGGATCCTCGAACGGAGACTGGTCGGCCCGCTGGTGGCACGGCTGGAGACCGCCCGCCTGGCGCGCACCCTCGGCACCCTGCTGCGCAACGGCGTGCCGCTGCTGGCCGCGCTGGGCATCTCCCGCAACGTGCTGTTCAACCGGGCGCTGTGGGCGGACGTGGACGCCGCCGCCGACCAGGTCAAGAACGGTCACGGGCTGGCCGCCTCGCTGGGCAAGGGCAAGCGGTTCCCGCGCCTGGCGCTGCAGATGATCCAGGTGGGCGAGGAATCCGGCGCGCTGGACAGCATGCTGCTCAAGACCGCCGATACCTTCGAGCAGGAAACCGGGCAGGCCATGGAACGACTGCTGGCGCTGCTGGTCCCAGTCATCACCCTGGTGCTGGCGCTGGTCGTGGGCCTGGTCATATTGGCGGTGCTGTTGCCGTTGTATGGTCTGACCAACGCCATCGGCTGAGCCCGGTTGGCCGAACAACCGGTTCAGGCACCATCCACCAGACTTTTTCCCCTCACTTCATCAACGCATACGACAGGAATACACCGATGCGCCAGCCCTTCCGAACCCGTTCCGGCCCCCGCTTCCGTTCGCCGGCCTCGCAGTCCGGCTTCAGCCTGCTGGAAATCATCATCGTGCTGATCCTGATCGGCGGGATCATGGCGCTGGTCGGCAGCCGCCTGCTGGGCGGCGCCGATCGCGGCAAGGCCAATCTCGCCAAGACCCAGATCCAGACCCTGGCCGGCAAGGTCGAGAACTACCAGCTCGACACCGGCAGCCTGCCGTCGCGGCTGGACGATCTGGTAACGGCGCCGACCAATGCGGCGGGCTGGCTGGGACCCTACGCCAAGCCGGCGGAACTGAAGGACCCGTGGGGCCATGTGATCGAATATCGGGCGCCGGGCGAATCCCAGCCGTTCGATCTGATGAGTTACGGCAAGGACGGCAAACCCGGCGGCGAGAGCTACGACGCCGACATCCGGTTCCAGTAAGCCGGATACGGCGCGATGCGCGGCCTTCGCACTTCCTTCCGAGCGCCGCGCGATGCCCGCGGCGTTTCGCTGTTGGAAATGCTGCTGGTGGTGATGCTGATCGCCATCGCCGGCACGCTGGCGGCGATGGTGCTGACCGGTGGACTGGATGGCATGCGCCTGCGTTCGGAGGCGCGCGAAATCGCCGCGCAGTTGCGCTACACGCGGGCGCAGGCGATGGCGACCGGCAAACCGCAGCGTTTCGTCATCGATCCGGAAAATCGCCGCTGGCAGGCCCCCAACCGGCATCGCGGCACGGTGCCGGCGTCGCTGGGCATCGCCTTTGTCGGCGCGCGCCAGGTCCAGCCCAAGCCGGGCGTGGGCGCGATCATGTTCTTCCATGACGGCGGTTCCAGCGGTGGCCAGATCCGGCTGAGCAGCGGCCAGGCCGTTTGGCGCATCGACGTGGCCTGGCTGACCGGCGAAGTGCAGGTGGTCCGCGGGGGCGGCGGCACATGAGGCGTCCGCACGGTTTCACCCTGCTGGAGGTGATCGTGGCGTTCGCGCTGATGGCGCTCGCGCTGACGCTGCTGCTGGGTTCCCTGTCCGGCGCCACCCGCCAGATCCGCGCGGCCGACGACGCGACCCGCGCCTCGCTGCACACCCAGTCGCTGCTGGCGCAGATCGGCGTGGGCGAGTTCCTGCAGCCGGGCCGCCGCGAGGGCGAGTTCGAGAACGGCCGCTATCGCTGGGAACTGGAGATCGCGCCGTATGACGATCCGATCAAGGCACTGACGCCGATTCGGGATCCTTCGGCGCCGGAACTGCTGCGCCTGCGCCTGATCACCCGCTGGGGCGACGAGCCACGGCAACGGATCGTATGGGACACGCTGCGGCTGGTGCCGCCGGATCCCAATCGCAGCCGGAGCGTGCCGTGAGCCGCCGCGCGCATGGATTCACCCTGCTGGAGATGCTGCTGGCGCTGGTGCTGCTGGCGGCGGGACTCGCGCTGGCCTTCGCCACGGTGCGCGCATCGACCACGATGGTCGAGCGCGGCGAGATTCGCGCGCAGCAGAACGAACGCGCGCGTGCGGTGGAAGGTTTCCTGCGCCAGCGCATCGGCACCGCGTTGCCGGTGGTATTCGCCACCGATCCGGCCACGTTCCGGCAGTCGCGTTTCCTTGGCGAGCCGAGGCGCATCCGCTTCGTCGCGGATCTGCCCAACTATCTCGGTCGGGGCGGACCGCACCTGTACGACCTGACCTTCGACGAACGGGGACGCCTGATGGCGCGGTTCACGGTCGTGCAGGCCGGCCAGGCGGTGGAAACGCCGGACCCCATCGCCCCCGAGCTGATGGCCGACGGCCTGCGCAACGCGCGTTTCCGCTATCGCGGCCTGGACGAGAAGGGGCAGCCCGGCCCGTGGCAGGAAGCCTGGCGCACCGCGGAAATCCTGCCCTTGCAGGTGGCGGTGGAGGTGGAAACCGAGGCCGGCGCGCGCTGGCCGGAACTGATCGTCACCCTGGTGCACAGCGAGGGTGGCGCAGGGGGCGGCGCGCAGCCGCCGGGAGGCCTGTGATGCGCGAACGCGGCGCGGCGCTGTTGCTGGTGCTGTGGCTGACCGCCTTGCTGGCGGCGCTGATCGGCGCGTTCGCGGTGACCGCGCGGATGGAATCGCTGCAGGGCCAGGTTGCGCGGGATGGCACCGTCGCCCGCGAACTGGCCCGCGCCGGCATCGACTACGCATTGGTGCGGATTGCCGATCAGCAGCCGCAGACCCGCTGGATGCCGGATGGACGTGGCTACGACTGGATGTTTTCCGGCAGCCGCCTGCGGATCAATGCGATCGACGAAAGCGGCAAGGTCGATCTGAACCAGGCCGACGTCCGCCTGCTGGAACAACTGCTGCGGGTGCGCGGCGTGCCGGAGGAAACCGCACCGCAGCTGGCCGCCGCGATCCTCGACTGGCGCGATGCCGATTCGCTCGGACAGCCGCGCGGCGGCGCCGAGGATCCGGATTACGCCGCGGCAGGCCTGGAATACGGCGCCAAGGACGCGCCGTTCGAGAGCGTGGCCGAACTGCAGCTGGTCCTGGGCATGACGCCCGAATACTACGAGCGGCTGGCGCCCTACCTGACCCTGTACTCCGGCCGCACCTTGCCGGATGCCAATTACGCGCCGGGTCCGGTGCTGATCGCGATGGGCCTGGACGCCGAACGGATCCTCGCCCAGCGCGCATTGCCTCCCGATCAGGCCGGGGCCCAACTCGTCGGCGGCGGAAGCGGCACGTATAGTATCGAGAGCCACGCGACGCTTCGCGATGGACGGGAAGCGACGTTGCGCGCGGTGATACGGGCCGGCGGCGGTCCCGTGCCGGGGATGGCGTACACCGTTTTGCGCTGGGAAGAGGGAACTGCACCGCCATGAGCACGATCCGCGACAGCATGGACAGCCTGCGCGCGCGCCTGTTGCCGGGAGCCGGCGGGCTGCTCGGATGGTGGGGCAGGGCGCTGGCCAGTTGGCTGCCGCACCGCTGGCGCTCGCTGCTGGGCCTGACCCAGGATCGCCTGCTGCTGAGTCAGCAGGAGGATCAGGGGGTACTGGCGTGGCAGAGCACGGAAGGCGTGCGCGAGCTGGCCCGCCTGCCGTTGCCGCTGGATGTCGGTGATCTCGATGGCTTGCTCGGCAAGCGCATGGCCGGATTGCCGCGCTGGCTGCTGCTGCCGGCCGACGCGGTGTTGCGGCGTCCGCTGGTATTGCCCGCGGCGGCGGCGGACAGACTGCGCGACGTGGTGCGATTCGAGATCGATCGGCAGACGCCTTTCGGCGCGGACGATGTCTGCTACGACGCCAGCCTGCGCCAGCGGCGCGAGGATGGCCAGCTCGAAGTCGATCTGGTCGTCATCCCGAGGGCGCGCTTCGACGCCGCGCTGGCGCCGCTGGGAGGCCTGGCCAGTGAACTGGCCGGCGTGGACGTCGCGGCCCCGCAGGGAACACCGCTGGGCGTGAACCTGCTGGCGCCCGCCGAACGCCGGATACGGCAGGCGCCGATGCGCGGCTGGCACCTGATCCTGGCTTCGCTTGCGCTGGTGGCGGTGGTGTTCGCCGCCTGGACGATACTGGACAACCGGCGCAACGCGGCCGACGAATTCGAGACCGCATTGCGCACCCGCACCGAACAGGCGCGCCGGGTCGCCGCGCAGCGACAGCAACTGGTGGACCTGGTCGAAGGCATGAACGCGCTGGAGCGTACGCGCGCGCAGCGCCCGACCGCGGTCGAGGTACTGGATGAACTCAGTCGCCGGCTGCCGGACGGTACCCATCTGGAAAAGATGTCCATCGAAGGTGATCGGTTGGTCGTGATCGGCCTGAGCCAGGAAGCTTCCTCGCTGGTCGCCAAGCTGCAGGGGTCCCCGCTGTGGCGCTCGCCCGCGCTGAGTGGCGCCCTGCAGCCGGACCAGACCCGCCGTCGTGATCGCTTCACCCTCACCGCGCAACTGGTCGGCACCACGGCCCCTCCCACCCCCGGCACCGGAGATCAGAATGGCAAGCGCGCTGACTGATCGCGAGCGCTGGCTTGCATTGGGCCTGCTGGCCGCCGTGCTGCTGCTCGGTTACCTGGTCCTGGTGCATCCCTGGTGGACCCAGCCGATGCTGGAAGTGAACGAACGCATCCAGGCGCTGCGCGAGCGCGAACTGCGCGTGCGCACGCAGTTGCAGCAGGCGCCCGCGGTGGAGAAGCAATTGGCGGCGGCGCTGGCCCTGCAGGCGCAGCGTCCCGGTTTCCTCGGCGAAGCCAGCACCGAACTGGCCACCGCCGGCCTGGTCCAGCGCCTGGAAGCCGTGGTCAAGGAAGCCAGTCCCGGCAACCGCAGCTGCGGCATCGCCAACCAGTCGCCGTTGCCACAGGCCACCGGCGAGCGCTTCGCGCGGGTGGCGGTGCAGGTACGCCTGCGCTGCGGCACCCCGGAACTGGCCGCGGTGCTGCATGCCCTCGAATCCGGCAGCCCGCGCCTGTTCGTGGACAATCTCAACATCCTCTCCAGCAACTACGCCTACATGGCGCCGGAAGGCGGCACGGGCGGGCTGGACGTCACCTTCGATCTGTACGGCTACCTGAAGCCCGGCGTGGTCGCGCCGACCGCCCCCGCCGCGCCCGCGGCGATGACGATGCCGGAGGGCGGCGATGCGCCTTGATTCGCTCGGTCCGCGCACCTTGTTGCTGGGCACGGTCGCCGGCTGGGCCGTGCTGGTGGCGATCCTGGCCCTGGCCGGCCTGGGCGGCCGCATCACGCCGCTGGCCGACGATCCGGGCAGCGCGCCACGCCTGCCCACCTTGCCCAAGGCGGCGCCGGAGCGCCTGGGACCGTTGGCGCAGTACTCGGAACTGGTCGCGCGTCCACCGTTCTACGAGGCACGGCGGCCGCAGCCGTTCTACCTGACCAACGACGCCGAAGCGCAGGCGCCGAGCTTCGACTATGTCCTGACCAGCGTGCTGATCACGCCCGGCTTCCGGATGGCAATCCTGCAGCCCAGCCAGGGTGGCGAAGGCGTTCGGATCAAGCAGGGCGAAGCGGCCAGCGCCGCGCCGCAATGGATGCTGGTGGATCTGCAGCCGCGTACCGCGGTGTTCGAAGGCCCGGAAGGGCGGCGCACACTGGAACTGCGGGTGTTCGACGGCACGGGCGGCCAGCCGCCCAGCGTATCGGGGACACCGCCGCCGATCGCCGCGCCGGTTCCCGTGCCGCCACAGACCGGTGGCAACGCGCCGCCAAAACCCGCTCCGGGCAATGCGCCGGCCACGGGCCAGGTGGTGCCGGTCCAACCGGCGCAGGAACCGGCCGAGCAGCCGGCGATGACCACCGAGCAACAGATGGAAGCGATCCGCAAACGCATCGAGGCGCGCCGCGCGCAGATGCGCCAGCAACAGGGCCAGGCGGTTCCGCCGCCCGCGCCACCACCCAATCCGAATCAGTAGAGTGCCGGCATGAAGTCACGCCTATTCCTGTTCTCCGTTTGCCTGGGCCTGCTGGCGGGTTGCGCCACCGCGCCCACGCCGGACGTCCGGCGCGCCGGAGAGACCCCGGCCACCCCGGGTACCGCCCAGACCTCGCCACTGGCTGAAACCGAGGAACCCGAAAGCGGTCCCCGCCCGGTCATCCGCCGCGGCAGCGGCCAGATGATCAACCGCGGCGCGGCGGCGGCGCCGATGCCGTCGCTGGGCGGCGCCAGTTCGGGTTCGGCCAGTTTCAACTTCGAAGGCGAATCCGTGCACGCGGTGGTCAAGGCCATCCTTGGCGACATGCTCGGCCAGAACTACGTGATCGCGCCCGGCGTGCAGGGCACGGTCACCCTGGGCACGCCCAAGCCGGTGTCGCCAGCGCAGGCGATGACCCTGCTGGAACAGGTGCTGGCGCAGAACAACGCGCGCATGGTCTACAGCGACGGCCGCTACAACATCATGCCGGCCGAGCAGGCGATGGTCGGCACGGTCGCCCCGCGCACCGGCGGCGCCGCCAACGCGCGCGGCTACGAGGTGCGGGTGGTGCCGCTGCGCTTCATCGGCGCCACCGAGATGAAGAAGGTGCTGGAGCCCTATGCGCGCCCCAACGCCATCGTCAACATCGACACCACCCGCAACCTGATCACCCTGGCCGGTACGCGTACGGAGCTGGAGAACTACCTGCGCACGGTCGAGGTGTTCGATGTCGACTGGCTCTCGGGCATGTCGGTGGGCGTGTTCCCGCTGGAAACCGGGCAGGCCACCAAGGTGGTCGCGGATCTGGAAAAGGTGTTCGGCGAAACCAGCAAGACCCCGAGCGCCGGCATGTTCCGCTTCATGCCCCTGGAAGGCGCCAACGCCGTGCTGGTGATCACCCCGCAGCCAGCCTACCTGGATCAGATCCAGCAGTGGCTGGAACGCATCGACAGCGCGGGCGAGGGCGCGCGGCTGTATTCGTACGAACTGAAGTACATCAAGGCCAAGGACCTGGCGCAGCGGCTGGCGGAGGTGTTCGGTTCCGGCAGCGGAAACCGCGGCGATACCACCGGCGGCAACGGCAATGCCTCGCTGATGCCGGGAACGGATCCGGTCCAGATCAACGATGGTGGCCTGGACGACCGCAATAGCAGCGTTGATTTCGGCGGTACCGGAGGGACGGGTGGCAGTACCGGCGGCACCCTGGGCGGAGGCAACCTGAGTCTGGGGCCGCGGTCCGATGGCAACGCCAGCCTGACCCTGCAAATCGACGGTGACCGCGTAGGTGTCGCGGCGGTGGAGGAAACCAATACGTTGCTGGTGCGTTCCAGTGCGAGCGCATGGAAATCGATCAGGGAAGTCGTCGAACGACTCGACGTCATGCCCATGCAGGTCCACATCGAAGCGCAGGTTGCCGAAGTCAAGTTGACAGGCAAGCTGAGCTACGGCGTTTCCTGGTTCTTCGAGAACGCAGTGACCCAGGAGACCGACCCGGCTCTTCCCAGTGCCCTGGGACGTCGCATCTGGGGTTCCATCAGTGGCAGCATTCGTCCGGATACCGGTATCGGCTGGACGTTCCTCGGTAACAACGCGGCCGCCATCATCAGCGCGCTTGATCAGGCCACGGATGTGCAATTGCTCCAGACGCCATCCCTGTTGATCCGCAATAACGCGGAAGCCACCCTGAATGTCGGTACCCGGATTCCGATCGATTCCGTCACGATCGATAACGGCCAGAACACGAATACCTATTCGCAGGTGCAGTACCTGGATACCGGTACGCTGCTGAAGGTTCGTCCGCGCATTGCGCGGGACGGCATGGTGTTCCTCGACATCGTCCAGGAACTGAGCGTGCCCGGCTCCCGCCCGGCCACCTGCGGTGGTACCACCGGCCGCTCATGCAACGTCGACATCGACACGCGCAGGATGAAGACCGAAGCCGCAGTCCGTAGCGGGGATACCATCATGCTGGCCGGCCTGATCAGCGACAGCCTCGACAAGGGCTCTTCGGGCATACCGGGCCTGAGCAAGATTCCGGTGCTTGGCGCCTTGTTTGGCTCGCAGCGTCAGAACCGCAACCGTCAGGAAGTCATCATTCTGTTGACCCCGACCATCATCCGCGATCCGCAGGAAGCGAGAGATCTGACCGACGAGTACGGCCAGCGCTTCCGGGCGATGAAGCCGTTGAACCAGCCCGACAATAAGTGAGCGCAGCCGCAGCCGCCCTGCCCATCATCCTGCTGCCGATAGGCGCGGACGACGACGCGCTGGACGCCTGCCTGGGTTCGCTGGACGCGGGCACGCCCGACGGCACGCGGATCTGGCTCGCCGACGACGGCCAAGCCGGTCCGCGCGGACTGGCCATCGTCGAGCGCTGGCTGCAGCGCACCCGTTTGCAGGCGGACTACACGCGGCGCCCGCGCCCGGTCGGCGAGGTCGCGCATCTGGACGAAATGCTGCGGGCCTGTGGTGATGCGGACGTGGTGGTCCTCGCGCCGGATGCGCAGCCACTGCCGGGTTGGCTGCAGCAGCTGGCCGCCTGCCTGGCGCGCGATGCTTCCATCGCCACCGCCACGCCCTGGTGCAATGCGGGCGAGGCCGCCGCGTGGCCGCGTCTCGGTGAGATCTCGGCCCCACCCGCTGATTTCGAGCGTACCGCGCATGCCTGCGCGGCGATGCCTCCGATGCATCCGGAACTTCCCGCTGGCGTCGCCCACGCCGTCGCCATCCGCGGCAGCGCCCGCAAGCGGGCCGGGGGACTGGATGCCAGCAGTTACGCGTCCTGGTACGCCGCGCTCATCGATCTCTCATTGCGTCTTTCCGGCCTCGGCTGGCGCAACGCGCTGTGCGAAACCGCCTTCGTGGCGCGGGGGAGTGAAGGCTTGCCCGCCGACGGTGACATGGACACGATCAACGCGCGCTGGCCGGCCTGGCATGCGCGGCTCGCGAATTTCCTGATGGAAGACCCTGTGCGCACGCTGCGCGAGCAACTGACATCGCTTTACCTGGAGGCCGGCGCGCCGGAGCCGCAACGTGAACTCTTCGATTGATTCGCGCGCCATCGCCGCGATCGTCGTCACCCACGAAAGCGCCAGCACCATCGACGACTGCCTGCAGCGCCTTCGCGATGCGGTGGACGTGGCGGAAATCCGGGTGGTGGACAATGCATCCAGCGACGACACCGTGAGCGTGGTCCAGCGCCACGCGCTGGCGGATCCGCGCGTACGCTTCGTCGCCAACCCGGACAATCCGGGCTTCTCGGTCGGCTGCAACCAGGGCGCGGACGATTCGGCATCACCCTGGCTGGCGTTCGTGAATCCGGATCTGCAGGTGTTGCCGGATACCCTGGCCCGATTGCGCGATCTGGCGGCCGCCACCGGTGGGGAAGCGTTGCTGGGTGCGGATCTGGTGGACGAAGCCGGGATTCGAGACACCGCCGCGCGTCGCCGCGATCCGGATTTCGCCGCGATGTTGACCGCGCCGGGCGCCGCCTCGCGATTGGGCGTGGAGGTGGACGATGCGCAGGCGCTGCAACCGCTGGAAGCACTCTCCGGCGCGCTGATGGTGATGCCGCGTTCGCTGTTCCGCCGGCTTGGCGGGTTCGACGAGGGCTATCGGTTGCACGCGGAGGATCTCGATCTGTGCCGGCGTGCGCGTATGGCCGGCGCATTGGTGGCCGTGGCCAACCGCGTGCGCGTGGTGCATATCCGCGGCGTCTCCAGTCGCGCGCGGCCGTTCTTCGTGGAATGGCACAAGCATCGGGGCCTGTGGCGGTATTTCGGCAAGTTCGAGGCCAGCCAGCGTGGCGTGGGAGTGCGCATCGGAGTATTCGGTGCGATCTGGGCGCATTTCGCGACGGTGGCGCTGCGGTTGCTGTTCCGTCGTCGCTGACCCCGCCGGGGCCTGTCGTCGCGGCGGCGGACACGGCGCATGCGCCTGGAACGCGTGGAGTATGCTGGCGGCGCTCCCGCACGGCCCGGCCCGATGATCATCACCTCGCTGCTCGATACCGATCTCTACAAGTTCACGATGATGCAGGCGGTCCTGCATCACTATCCGGCCGCGCAGGTGCAGTACCGCTTCAAATGCCGCACGCCGGGCGTCCCGCTGGCGGACCATCTCGATGAGATTTCCGCGGAAATCGATGCGTTGTGCACGCTGCGCTTCCGGACCGATGAACTCGATTATCTGCGCGGGCTGCGTTTCATCAAGTCGGATTTCGCCGATTTCCTCGGCCTGTTCCACCTGGATCGCAAATACATCCGATTGCGGGCCTCACCGACGATTCCCGGGGAAATTGAACTCGACATCGTCGGTCCCTGGCTTCACACCATCCTGTTCGAGGTGCCGCTGCTGGCGATCATCAACGAGGTCTGGTTCCGCCATGCGGGCGTTGCCGACGTCGCGGAAGGCGAACGCCGGCTGGATGCCAAGATCGCGCGTCTGCGCGAAGGCGGCGAGGATTGCGTCATTGCCGACTACGGCACCCGGCGCCGTTACTCGCTGGATTGGCATGCGCGCGTGCTGCCGATTCTCAAGGCTGGGCTGGGGGCGCAATTCGTCGGCACCAGCAATGTGTACTTCGCGCGCGAATACGGCATGACCCCGCTGGGCACGATGGCGCACGAATGGCTGCAGGCATTCCAGGCACTGGGTCCGCGTCTGCGCGATTCGCAGGCGGTGGCTTTCGATATCTGGGCCAAGGAATATCGCGGCGATCTGGGGATCGCGTTGTCGGACGTGGTGGGCCTGAGGGCGTTCCTGCGCGATTTCGATCTGTACTTCTGCAAGCTGTTCGACGGCATGCGCCACGATTCGGGCGAGCCGCTCCAGTGGGGCGAGGAAATCCTCGCGCACCTGGAAAGGATGCGCATAGATCCGCGCACCAAGACGCTGGTGTTCAGCGATGGCCTGGACGTCGAGAAAGTGCTGCGGCTTTACGAGCGCTTCCGTGGCCGCTGCCGGCTGGCGTTCGGCATCGGTACCAACCTGACCAACGATCTGGGGCCGACACCCTTGCAGATTGTCATCAAGATGATCCGCTGCAACGGCCAGCCGGTCGCCAAGCTGAGCGATTCGCCCGGCAAGAGCATGTGCGAGGACGAAGGCTACGTGCGTTATCTGCGGCAGGTGTTTGAACTGCCGGACGTGGAGGAAACGACATGATTCATCCCATCCTGAAAATGGGTGACCCGCGGCTGTTGAAGATTGCCAACCCGGTGGAACGGTTCGATACCCCGGAACTGCACGCACTGATCGCCGACATGTTCCAGACCATGGCCGCGGCTGGCGGCGTCGGCCTGGCGGCGCCGCAGATCGGCGTGGACCTGCAACTGGTCATCTTCGGCTTTGACAACAGCGATCGCTATCCGGATGCGCCGCCGGTGCCGCGCACCATCCTGCTCAATCCGGTGATCGAGCCGCTGTCCGACGAGATGGAGGATGGCTGGGAAGGTTGCCTGTCGGTGCCGGGCCTGCGCGGCGTGGTGCCGCGCCATCGCGCGATCCGCTATCGCGGTTTTGATCCACAGGGCCAGCCCATCGATCGCGAGGCCGAAGGCTTCCACGCGCGGGTGGTGCAGCACGAGTGCGACCACCTGATTGGCCGGCTGTATCCCTCGCGCATCCGCGACTTCAGCCAGTTCGGCTATACCGAGATCCTGTTCCCCGGTTTGCAAGGCGACGACTGAAGCAAGGGGGCTGGGATATCCGCCAAAGGCTCGCGCCGGGACGGCGCTCCTACACCGCGAAGGTAAAACCCAGGGTAGGAGCGGCCTCCGGCCGCGAGCTCTTCCGCCGGTTTCCGCAAAACAACATCGTCACCCTACGCCAACGCGTAGCGCAGGATGAACAACCCGGCCACCAGCCACACTGCCGGATGCACTTCGCGCCAGCGGCCGGTGCCGAGCTTGAGCGCGGCGTAGGCAATGAAGCCGAACGCCAGGCCGTTGGCGATGGAGTAGGTGAACGGCATCGCCAGCGCGCACAGCGCGGCCGGCACCGATTCGGTCAGATCGCTCCAGTCCACGTCGACCAGTTCGCGCAGCATCAGGCCGGCCACGTAGAGCAGGGCGGGTGCCGTCGCATAGCCCGGCACCATCGCCGCCAGCGGCGAGAACAGCAGGGCGACCAGGAAGAGCAGCGCCACCACCAGCGCGGTCAGGCCGGTGCGTCCGCCGACCTGCACGCCGGATGCGCTTTCGGCGTAGGCGGTGGTGCTGCTGGTGCCCAGCAGCGAACCGGCGATGATGGCGCCGCTGTCGGCGAGCAGTGCGCGGCCAAAGCGCTTCTGCCCATCCGGCAGTTTCAGCAAGCCGGCGCGTCCGGCCACGCCGTAGAGCGTGCCGGTCGCGTCGAACACTTCCACCAGCACGAACACCAGCACCACCTGCAACAGCACAGCGATCGGCGTGCCGTCGTCGCGATGCAGCAGGCCGGGCAGATCCAGTTGCAGCCAGGTCGGCGCCAGGCTGGGCGGTGCCGCGACGATGCCCTGGTAATCGACATGGCCGAACAGTCCGGCGAACGCCGTCACCACCAGGATGCCGATCAGGATCGCGCCGCGCACGCCACGTGCTTCCAGCACCGCGATCAGCAGGAAGCCGCCCAGCGCCAGGAGGGGTTCGTGCGAATGCAGCGTTCCCAATGCGACCAGCGTGTCCGGATTGCCAATGATGACCTGCGATTTCTGCAGCGCGATGATCGCCAGGAACAGGCCGATGCCGGCGACGATCGCCGCGCGCAGCGACGGCGGGATGCCGGCGACCAGCCAGGCGCGTACGCCGGTGAGGCTGAGCAGCAGGAACACCAGGCCGGAGATGAACACCGCCGCCAGCGCCTGCTCCCAGGGCAATCCGGCCGTACCGACCACCGTGAAGGCGAAGAACGCGTTCAGGCCCATGCCCGGCGCCATGCCGACCGGGAAGTTCGCGGCGAACGCCATGATCAGCGATCCGAGCGCGGCCGCCAGGCAGGTGGCGACGAACACCGCGCCCGCATCCATGCCGGTGGTCGAGAGAATCTCCGGATTGACGAAGACGATGTAGGACATCGTCAGGAAGGTGGTGGCGCCGGCCAGCAGTTCGGTGCGGACGGTGGTGCCGTGCTCGCTCAGGCGGAACAGGCGATCAATGGACATGGGGCTACCTCTTCATCCGGGGGCAGGGTACCGCAGGGCGTGCCGCGACGGATGCCCGGCGAGCCGGGATGAAAAAAGAATGGGCCGGATTCGGGGGAATCCGGCCCTTCGGGATTTATTGCCGGTGGACGATGGATCCCCGCTTTCGCGGGGATGGCGGTTCGGCAAAGCCATGGCCGTTGCCGGCCACGGGCCGAATCGTCACTTCAGTGCCTTGAAGCGCAGGCGATGCGGCTGCGCGCCTTCGGCGCCGAGGCGGCGCTTCTTGTCTTCCTCGTACTCGCGGTAGTTGCCCTGGAAGAACTCCACGTGCGAGTCGCCCTCGAAAGCGAGGATATGGGTGGCGATGCGATCCAGGAACCAGCGATCGTGCGAGATCACGAAGGTGTTGCCGGGGAATTCCAGCAACGCGTCTTCCAGCGCGCGCAGGGTTTCGATGTCCAGGTCGTTGGACGGTTCGTCGAGCAGCAGCACGTTGCCGCCCTGCAGCAGGGTCTTGGCCATGTGCAGGCGGCCGCGCTCACCACCGGACAGCGAACCGACCAGCTTCTGCTGGTCCTGGCCCTTGAAGTTGAAGCGGCCGATGTAGGCGCGCGACTGGATTTCCACGCCGTTGATGTTGAGGATGTCCAGGCCGCCGGAGACTTCCTGGAACACGTTGTGGTTGCCTTCCAGCTTGTCGCGGCTCTGGTCGACGTAGGCCAGCTTGACGGTCGGGCCGATGTTGATGGTGCCGGAGTCGGGCTTCTCCTGTCCGGTGATCATCTTGAACAGGGTCGACTTGCCGGCGCCGTTCGGGCCGATGATGCCGACGATGGCGCCGGCCGGGACCAGGAAGCTCAGGTCGTCGATCAGCAGGCGGTCGCCGAACTTCTTGGAGACGTTCTTGAACTCGATGACGCTGTTGCCCAGGCGTTCGCCCGGCGGGATGAAGATTTCGTTGGTCTCGTTGCGCTTCTGGTAGTCGACCGACTGCAGTTCATCCAGGCGGGCCAGGCGCGCCTTGCCCTTGGAGCGGCCGCCCTTGGCGTTCTGGCGCGACCATTCCAGTTCCTTGGCGATCGCCTTCTGGCGCGCCTTTTCCTGATTCTCTTCCTGCTTCAGGCGCTCTTCCTTTTGCACCAGCCAGTCGGTGTAGTTGCCCTTCCACGGAATGCCGCGGCCACGATCGAGTTCCAGGATCCACTCGGCCGCGTTGTCGAGGAAGTAGCGATCATGGGTGACCGCCACCACGGTGCCGGTGTAGCGGGCCAGGAACTGTTCCAGCCATTCCACCGACTCGGCGTCCAGGTGGTTGGTCGGCTCGTCGAGCAGCAGCATGTCCGGCTTCTGCAGCAACAGACGGCACAGCGCGACGCGGCGCTTTTCGCCGCCGGACAGCTTGCCGACGATGGCGTCCCACGGCGGCAGGCGCAGCGCGTCGGCGGCCACTTCCAGCTGCTGTTCCAGCATGTGCGCGTCACCGGCGGCGAGAATCGCTTCCAGGCGCTGCTGCTCGGCGGCCAGCTTGTCGAAGTCGGCGCCTTCCTCGGCGTAGGCGGCATACACCGCGTCCAGCGCGGCCTGCGCCTGCAGCACTTCGCCGACGCCTTCCTCGACCGCTTCGCGCACGGTCTTGTTCGGATCCAGTTCCGGTTCCTGCGCCAGGTAGCCGACCTTGATGCCCGGTTGCGGACGCGCTTCGCCCTGGAAGTCGGTGTCCACGCCGGCCATGATCTTCAGCACGGTGGACTTGCCGGCGCCGTTGAGGCCCAGCAGGCCGATCTTGGCGCCTGGGAAGAACGACAGCGAGATGTCCTTGATGATCTGGCGCTTGGGAGGAACGATCTTGCTTACACCGTTCATGGTGTAGATGTATTGCGACATGGGGCTCTCCGGAACCGGGACGCGCCGAGCCCGGCCGGATGGCCTGGGACAGGGCGGGAAGACGGGGATTATCCCGCAGGGTGGGGGCGCGTTGCCAGCGCGGAAGGGGCCGGCCGGGCTTTCCCCGCCGGCCGTTCAGGCCGGGAACGGCCGGAGCCGGCGGCGCGGAAACGGCCGGGGCCGGCTCAGATCCAGATGATCAGGGCCACCACCAGCGCCACGCCCAGGTACTTGAGCGTGTAGTACAGGCCCTTGCTGCGCTCGCGCAGGGCCTTGCTCTTCAGGCGCAGGGCGTAGAAGTACTTGAAGGCCCGGTTGAAGCCGCCGGTCTTGTCGCCTTCCTGGTTGGGCGAGGCGCCCGCGGCAATCAGGTTGCGGGCGACGAAGCGGTTCAACGCCGCCGCCCAGCGGTACTTCATCGGCCGCTCGATGTCGCAAAACAGGATGATCCGGTTGCCGGCGCTGTCGTTGCGGGCGCTGTGGATGTAGGTCTCGTCGAACATGGTCCATTCGCCGTCGCGCCAGCTGTAGCGCTGGCCATCCACGTCGATGAAGCAGGCATCGTCGTTGGGGGTTTCCAGGCCCAGATGCAGGCGCAGCGAGCCGGCGTAGGGGTCGCGATGCGGCCGCAGCTCGCTGCCCGGCGGCAGCTCGGTGAACATGGCGGCCTTCACCCCCGGCAGCTCGCGCAGCAGGGCGGTGGTGGCCGGGCACAGCTCGGCGGCGGATGGATGGGCGTCGTCGTACCACTTCAGGTAGAAGCGCTTCCAGCCGCGCCGGAAGAACGAGTTGAAGCCGACGTCGGTATAGCCGTCGGCGGCCTTGATCTGCTGCATTTCACGCAGGTGCCGGGCCTCGGCGCGGATTTCCTGCCAGCGGGCGCGCAGCGGCGCCAACTCGGGAAAATGCTTGTCCGGGTCCAGGAACGGGGTGGTCGGCACCCGCGAGCAGGCGTACATCAGCACGTTGATGGGTGCCATGAAGGTTGAGTGGTCCAGCAGCTGCCGGCCCAGGCGATGGCGCACGCGTCCGCGGAAGTGCACGTAGACGGCGCAAGCGACGAACAGGAAGACGAGAACCCATTTCACGGTCGGGGGCATCCAGTGGGGAGGGGACCGGCTGGCGGAGGGGCTGGCGGGTCGGGCGGCGGGGTCGCGGTCGGGCGAATCCGCCCATTGTCGGGCAGAACGGGCCTGGTGGCACCTGTCCGAGTTGGCCGCCATACGCCCGTGGGCTAATATTTCAAGTCTTATCCCGACCGCCTGAACGCCGGTCCGCCGGTTCGGCCTGGTCTCATCTTTCCTTCAGCTTCCCCTTGCGAGGCCCCGCGAATGTTCCCCAGCACCACCCGTATTGCCGGATTCGATGACGAACTCGCCCAGGCCATCGCCGCCGAGGCCCGTCGCCAGGAGGACCACGTCGAGCTGATCGCCAGCGAGAACTACGCCAGCCCGCGGGTGATGGAAGCCCAGGGCAGCGTGCTGACCAACAAGTACGCCGAAGGCTATCCGGGCAAGCGCTACTACGGCGGCTGCGAGTACGTCGACATCGCCGAACAGCTGGCGATCGACCGGGTCAAGCAGTTGTTCGGCGCCGACTACGCCAACGTGCAGCCGCATTCCGGCTCGCAGGCCAACCAGGCGGTCTATTTCGCGCTGCTGCAGCCGGGCGACACCATCCTGGGCATGTCGCTGGCGCATGGCGGCCACCTGACCCACGGCGCCAAGGTCAATGCCTCGGGCAAGCTGTTCAACGCCGTGCAGTACGGCGTCAACGACCAGGGCCTGATCGACTACGACGAAGTCGAGAAGCTGGCGCTGGAGCACAAGCCGAAGATGGTGGTGGCCGGTTTCTCCGCCTATTCGCAGGTGATCGACTGGGCGCGCTTCCGCGCCATCGCCGACAAGATCGGCGCCTACCTGTTCGTGGACATGGCGCACGTGGCCGGCCTGGTCGCCGCCGGCGTGTATCCGAACCCGCTGCCGCACGCCCACGTGGTCACCTCGACCACCCACAAGACCCTGCGCGGTCCGCGCGGCGGCATCATCCTGGCCAAGGGTGCCGGCGAGGACATCGAGAAGAAGCTGCAGAGCATCGTGTTCCCGGGTATCCAGGGCGGTCCGCTGATGCACGTCATCGCCGCCAAGGCGGTGGCGTTCAAGGAAGCGCTGGAGCCGGAATTCACCACCTACCAGCAGCAGGTGGTGAAGAACGCGCAGGCGATGGCCGCGACCATCATCCAGCGCGGCTACAAGATCGTCTCCGGCGGCACCCAGAACCACCTGATGCTGGTCGACATGATCGGCAAGGGCATCACCGGCAAGGCCGCCGAGGAAGCGCTGGGCAAGGCGCACATCACCGTCAACAAGAACGCGGTGCCCAATGACCCGCAGAAACCCTTCGTCACCTCGGGCCTGCGCATCGGCACCCCGGCGGTGACCACCCGCGGTTACAAGGAAGCCGACTGCGTGGCCCTGGCCAACTGGATCTGCGACGTGCTGGACGCGCCCGGCGACGACAAGGTCATCGCCGGCGTGCGCGAGAACGTCACCCTGCAGTGCCGTCAGTTCCCGGTCTACGGCTGATCGGCTGACCATCGCCGCCATCGCCACGATGGCGGCGATGCTGGTCCGGCGGCGCCGTGGCGGCACGGCTTTTTCCGCCATCCCGTCGGGCTCGCCGCCCGCGGGCCCGGGCGGATCGTGACCGGGAGCGGCAGCGGCAGTACACTCAGGCGTTCGGGTGGAGTTCCCGCCCATTGCCGCCGCTCCCCGCGGCGGAAAGCCCCAGAGCCGATGCACTGCCCCTTCTGCCAGCACACCGACACCCGCGTCATCGATTCGCGCGTCTCCGAAGACGGCGCGACGATTCGCCGTCGGCGCGAATGCGAGGCCTGCGGCGAGCGCTTCAGCACGCTGGAGAACATCGAAATCAAACTGCCCGCGGTCATCAAGAGCGATGGCCGCCGGGATGCGTTCGACGCGCGCAAGCTGCGCGCCGGCTTCGATCGCGCGCTGCAGAAGCGCCCGGTCTCGGAAGAACAGATCGAGGCGGCGGTGCGCGCGGTGGTGCACAGCATCCGCATGAGCGGCGAGCGTGAGATTCCCTCGCGGCGGATCGGCGAGTTCGTGATGAACGAACTGCGCAAGCTGGACCACGTGGGTTATGTCCGCTTCGCCTCGGTCTACCGCAGCTTCGAGGACGTGGCCGACTTCCGCGAGGAAATCGAGAAGCTCGAGCGCGATCTGCCGGCCGGTGCCGGCCAGCTTTCGCTGCTGGGCGGTGAAGTCGTGCCCTTCGACAAGAACCTCGACAAGCACAAGAAGCGCTGAGCCATGCGCATCGAATGGATTGGGTGCCACCCGCAGCACGTGGCCGTGCTGGCGCGCTGGCATCACGCCGAGTGGGGGGCGCTGTACGACGATTGGACCCTGCCGGCGGCGACCGCCGAACTGGAAGACCACACCCGTCGCGCATCCCTGCCGACCACGCTGGTGCTGCTGGATGGCGACACCCTGATGGGTTCGGTCAGCCTGCTGATGGAAGACGCGCCGGAACTGCAGGATCGCGGCAGCCCCTGGCTGGCCAGCCTGTTCGTGTCGCCGGAAGCGCGCGGACGCGGGGGCGGCAGGCACCTGGTGGAGGCGGCCGTGGCGCATGCGGCGGCGCAGGGGGTGGAACGGTTGCGCCTGTTCACCCTCTGGCACGAGGACTTCTATTCCGGGCTCGGCTGGGAACTGGAGGAACGTGCGCAACTGCACGGCGTGCCGATCAGCATCATGGGCATCGTCCCGGCGCGCCACGTGGCGGAGTCGCCGCCGCCTTCCCTGCCGTATCCACTCCAAACCACGGGAACCCGGGCATGACCGATACCGACGCCTTCACCGCCACCGATCACGCGCTGATGGCGCAGGCCCTGCGCCTGGCCGAGCGCGGCGCCTACACCACGCGACCCAATCCGATGGTGGGCTGCGTGCTCGCGAAGGACGGCGAAGTGGTGGGCGAGGGCTGGCACCAGCGCGCCGGTGAGCCGCATGCCGAAGTGCTCGCCCTGCAGGTGGCCGGCGAGCGCGCCAGGGACGCGACCGCCTACGTGACCCTGGAACCGTGCGCACACACCGGTCGCACCGGTCCCTGCGCGGATGCGCTGATCGCGGCGGGCATCACCCGCGTCGTCGCGGCGATGCGGGATCCGTTCCCGCAGGTCGACGGAGCGGGCTTCGACAAGCTGCGCGCCGCCGGCATCACCGTGCAGTCCGGTTTGCTGGAGGCGCAGGCGCGCCAGCTCAATCGCGGCTTCCTGTCGCGCGTCGAGCGCGGCCGGCCGTTCGTGCGGGTCAAGCTGGCGACCAGCCTGGACGGACGCACCGCGATGGCCAACGGCGATTCCAAATGGATCAGCGGTGATGCCTCGCGCCTGGACGTGCAGCGTTGGCGCGCGCGCGCCGGCGCCATCCTGACCGGCGCCGGCACCGTGCTGGCCGACGATCCCTCGCTGACCGTGCGGCTGGAGGACGACACCCCGTTCGTGCCGCCGCTGCGGGTGGTGCTGGATCCGGGACTGGCGACCATCGCGCGCGGGCGGGTGCGCGAAGGCGACGCGCCCACCCTGTACATCCATACCGCCGACGCCAAGCCGCCGCGCGAAATCGCCGCGCAGCGCGCGGTGGCGCCGGCCGATGGCAGCAACTTCGATCTGCGCGCGGTGCTGGAGCTGCTGGCCGCGCGTGGCGTCAATGAGGTCCAGGTCGAAGCGGGCGCGACCCTGGCCGGGGCGTTCATCGCCGCCGGCCTGGCCGACGAAGTCCTGCTCTACGTCGCGCCAGTGCTGCTGGGCGACCAGGCCCGGCCGCTGTTCGCCGGCCTGGGCATCCAGAGCATGGCCGAGCGCGCGCGACTTAAGATTGTCGACGCGCGCGCGATTGGCGAGGATCAGCGCCTCCTCCTGCAACCCGTGCCCGCCACCTGAGCCAGCCCCCGACCATGGCCGCCTTCAAGGATCATTTCTCGGCGCTCGCCGACACCTACGCCAGTTCGCGGCCGACCTACCCCGAAACGCTGTACGACGCGATCGGCGCGGTGGTGCCGGCCAGCGCGCGGGTATGGGAGCCGGGCTGCGGCAGCGGCCAGGCGACCCGTGGCCTGGCCGCGCACTTCGCCCACGTCCACGCCACCGATCCCAGCGCGGCCCAGATCGCGCGCCACTGGGCGCAGCGCGAGCCGATCGGCAACGTGACCGTCGCGGTCGAACTGGCCGAAACGCCCTCGCTCGCCGATGCCAGCGTCGAGCTGATCGCGGTGGCGCAGGCGCTGCACTGGTTCGACCGGCGGGCGTTCTTCGCCAGTTGCGAGCGGGTGCTGGCGCCGGGCGGCGTGCTGGCCGCATGGACGTACCAGGACATCGTGTTCTCCGACGATCTCGCCGACGTGGCCGAGGCGGTGCGCGACGACATCGATCCGTACTGGCCGCCGGAGCGCAACGACGTGGACGTCGGCTACACCGGCTACGACTGGCCGTTCGAGGCGATGCCGGCACCGGCCGACCTCTGGCTGACCGCGGACTGGACCCTGCCGCAACTGCTGGGCTACTTCGCCAGCCTGTCCGCGACGGCGTGCTTCCAGGCCGCCACCGGCCGCGACGCCATCGAAATCCACGGCCCCGAACTGGCCGCCGCCTGGGGCGATCCGCAGCGCGTGCGGCGGATGCGCTGGCCGCTGGTCCTGCACCTGCGACGCAAGCCCGCCTGAATCCGGCCTCGCGTCGTTGCGGCCGGCGCGACACAGCGTCCGGCCGGGCGCGGCGGACGGCGGTGCTACAATGCGCGCGCCGGTTCGCCGGCAACCAAGACGTCTTCAGGGCGGGGCGAAACTCCCCACCGGCGGTAGGTGCGCAAGCACGAGCCCGCGAGCGCCTCCGGCCACGCCGGAGGGTCAGCAGACCCGGTCCAATGCCGGGGCCGACGGTCACAGTCCGGATGAAAGAAGACGGCAACGCGGGCACCGCGAGGTGTGCGATGGCCTGCGCCTGCCTCAATGCCTTGGGGCGTTTTTCGCTTTTTTCATTTCCGCGAGAAACGTTCATGCTCCCAGTATTCCCTGTTGTTGTTCCCGTCCCGACCGCGCGCGCGGAGGTGCCCTGATGTTCACTGGCATCATCGAGGGCGTGGGCGCGCTGGCCGCGTCCGAAATCCGTGGCGGTGACGTCCGCCTGACCATCCAGGCCGGAACCCTGCCGTTCGACCACGTGCAGCCCGGCGAGAGCATCGCGGTCAACGGCGTCTGCCTGACCGTGATCGATTTCGACGCCGGCTCGTTCCAGGCCGATGCCTCCAACGAGACCCTGGCGTTGACCACCCTGGGCCGGCTCAAGCCCGGCGCGCCGGTCAACCTTGAGCGGGCGATGCGGCCGACCGATCGCCTCGGCGGCCACCTGGTCAGCGGCCACGTCGACGGCATGGGCCAGGTGCTCGACATCCGCGAGGACGCGCGCGCGCAGCGCTGGCGCTTCGCCGCGCCGTCCGCGCTGCTGCGCTACATCGCCAAGAAGGGATCGATCTGCGTCGATGGCGTCAGCCTGACCGTCAACGAGGTCGACGACGCCGGCTTCGAAGTCGCGCTGATCCCGCATACGGTCTCGCACACCGCCTTCGCACAGACGCGGGTGGGCGATGCGGTGAACCTGGAAATCGATCTGGTCGCGCGTTACGTCGAGCGCCTGCTCGGCGCGCGCGACATGGAGGCGCAGGCATGAGCTTCGCCACCGTCCCCGAACTGCTGGAAGAAATCCGCAACGGCCGCATGGTCGTCATCGTCGATGACGAGGATCGCGAGAACGAGGGCGACCTGATCATGGCGGCCGAGCTGGTCAAGCCGTCGGACATCAATTTCATGGTCACCCATGCGCGTGGCCTGGTCTGCCTGTCGCTGACCCGCGAGCGCTGCCGGCAACTGGGCCTGCCACCGATGGTCCAGGACAACACCTCGCCGCACCACACCAACTTCACCGTCAGCATCGAGGCGGCCGAAGGCGTCACCACCGGCATTTCCGCCTACGACCGCGCGCATACCGTGCGCACGGCCGTGCGTCCGGATGCCAAGCCGCGGGATCTGGCCCAGCCGGGCCATATCTTTCCGCTGGCATCGCAACCCGGCGGCGTGCTCAATCGCGCCGGCCATACCGAAGCGGCCAGCGACCTGGCGCTGATGGCCGGGCTGGAACCGGCCGGCGTGCTGGTGGAGGTCCTCAATCCCGACGGCAGCATGGCGCGGCGCCCGGAACTGGAAGCCTTCGCACGCGAGCACGGCCTGAAGATGGGCTCGATCGAGGAGCTGATCCGCTACCGGCTCAGCACCGAGCACACGGTCGAGCGCGTGGACGAGCGCGACATCCAGACCGAGCACGGTCCTTTCCGCCTGTTCACCTATCGGGATCGGTTGAGCCACGGCCTGCACTTCGCGCTGCTGCGCGGCGCTGCCGTGGCTGACGTGCCCACGCTGGTGCGCGTGCACATGCAGAACCCGCTCGCCGACGCCCTGCATTGGCGCCGCGCCGATTTCGGCCCGGCCATCGGCGACGTGCTGCGCCGGATCGCCGCCGAGGAGCGCGGCGCGCTGGTGCTGCTGGGCGACGCGGCGACCCCGGACGCGCTGCTGGATCGCATCCGGGAGTGTCCGGAAGCTCCGGCCAGCCGGGCCGGCGCGTTGGCCGAATGGCGCCGCAACGGCGCCGGCAGCCAGATCCTGGCCGATCTGGGGCTGGGTCGCCTGCGCGTGCTCGGCACGCCGCGCCGCCAGGTCGGCCTGGCCGGTTTCGGCCTGGACGTGGTCGAGTACGTCGAACCCTGATGCCCGCGACCCGGCCGGCCCCGGCGCGCGGGGCCGGCCCTGCTAAACTTCCCAACCCCCAAGGAAACCCTGCCCATGGCCCACTACGAAGGCGATCTGCGCGCCCCCGAAGGCGCCCGCTTCGCGATCATCGCCAGCCGCTGGAACGCGCGCATCACCGACGTGCTGGTGGCCGGCGCGCGCGAAAGCCTGGCTGGCAACGGCGTGGGCGAGGAAGCCATCGACGTCATCCGCGTGCCCGGCGCCTGGGAAATCCCGGTGGCCGCCGCGCGCGTGGCCGCGGGCAGCGGGCATGCCGCGATCATCGCGCTGGGCTGCGTGATCCGCGGCGACACCCGCCATTACGAGCATGTCGCCGACAGCTGCGCCGAGGGCCTGATGCGGGTGCAACTGGATTTCGGCGTGCCGGTGCTCAACGGCGTGCTGGCGGTCGAGCGCATCGAGGATGCCGAGGCGCGCGCCGGCGGCAGCCATGGCAACAAGGGCGAGGAGGTCGCGCTCGCGGCCGTCGAGATGGCGCAACTGCTGGAACAGTTGCCGTAACCACATTCAGGCTGGAGAACCCGTGAGCCGACAGTACCGAAAAGATGGCGTCGATCCCGTGACCCGCGCGCGTGCGCGCCGTCGCGCCCTGCAGGCGCTGTACGCGTGGCAGCTGTCCGGTGGCGAGGTCGGGCAGGTGATCGCCCAGTTCGCGCACGAGCAGGCGCACGAGATCGCCGATCTCGAATATTTCGAGGACCTGGTGCGCGGCGTGGTGAAGCATCGCGCGCAGCTGGACGAAGCACTGGCGCCGTATCTGGATCGCACGGTGGAGGAGGTCGACCCGATCGAGCGCGCGGTGCTGCGCATCGCCGCCTACGAACTGCTGCACCGTCTCGACGTGCCGTACCGGGTGGTCCTGAACGAGGCCATCGAAACGGCCAAGCGTTTCGGCGCCGAGCACGGCCATACCTACGTCAACGGCGTGCTGGATCACGCCGCGGTCGCATGGCGTCCGGCCGAGACTTCGGCGAAGGCGCGCTGAGTCCGACGCGATGCGGAGCGGATCCGCAGCCCAAAATCCCCGCCCCGTGGACACCGGCGAATTCGATCTGATTGCCCACATCCGCGCGCGCGCCGGCCAGCGCGCGGACGTGGTGCTGGGCATCGGCGACGACGCCGCGTTGCTGCAAGCGCCCGCCGGCCGGCAACTGGTCGTCACCGCCGACATGCTCAACGCGGGCGTGCACTTTCCCGAAGCCACCGCGCCGCGGGACATCGGCTGGAAATCGCTGGCGGTGAACCTGTCGGATCTGGCCGCGATGGGCGCGGAACCGGCCTGGTGCACGCTTTCGCTGTCGCTGCCGGCAAGCGATCCGGCATGGCTGGACGCGTTTCTCGATGGCTTCCTGGCGCTGGCACGGCGGCATGGCGTCGCGCTGATCGGCGGCGATACCACCCGCGGTCCGCTGGCGATCGCGGTGACCGCGATCGGCACGGTCGAACCCGGTCGCGCGCTGCGGCGCGATGGCGCCAGGGTCGGCGATGACGTCTGGGTCAGCGGCACGCTCGGCGACGCGGCGGCCGCGCTGCATCTGTTGCCCACGCCGCCCGCCGACCTGCGCGAGCGCCTGGATCGTCCGGAGCCGCGAGTGGAACTGGGCCGCCGCCTCGCCGGTCTCGCGCACGCCGCACTGGATGTCTCCGATGGCCTGCTCGCCGATCTGGGCCATATCTGTCGCGCCAGCGGCGTGGGCGCGGAGGTGGACCTGGATCGCCTGCCGGCCTCCGCCGCGTTGGGTGCGTATCCGGCATCGGAGCGCTTCGCGTGGCAGGCGACCGGCGGCGACGACTACGAACTCTGTTTCACCGCCCCGGCCTCCACCCGGAGCGCATTGGCCGAACTCGGCGTGTCGCTCGCCCTGCCGTTGACGCGCGTCGGCCGCGTCGTGGACGGCGCGGGCGTGCTGGCCCTCGACGCCGAAGGACGCCCTTGGCAACCGCCACGCGCCGGCTACACCCACTTCTGAACCAACACGTAGAGCGAAGCTCGCTCCGTTGCTTTTTCCAACACCGCACACCGCCGAGCAAGCCCGACGCGACAGGAAACCCACCCGGCGCCCGCGTAGAGCGGAGCTCGCTCCGCTGCTTTTCCGACACCACACACCGCCGAGCAAGCTCGGCGCTACAGATCCGGTTCCGCAGCCTCCAGCAAGGCAGGCAATTCGGCGGCGCCGAGGGTCACCGGACGCACCTGCGCGTTGAGCGCTTCATTGCGCTCAAGCGGCAGGTTGTCGTCCATGCGACTGCCGGGCGGCAGCAGTGGGAAATCCAGGCGCAGGTCCGCCGCGCGTGCGCCGTGGCCGGCCATCTCGCGATACAGCGCCGCCGTCACGATCAACGATGCGCGCAACGAAGGATGCAGACTGTCGTCGGTGAACAGGACGACGTCGCGATGTTCCTGCTGGTAGGCGCGCAGGCGATGGCCGGCGAACACCGGCACGGCCTGCGTCACGCGCGCGGCCTGGCGCAATCCGCGATCCAGATTGTCCTGCCAGGTCGCATCCGGTCCCCAGGTTCCCAGCAGCAGCACCCGCGCGCCGGCCTTTTCCGCCAGATCGGCGAACTGCCGGTGCGCGCGCAGGCTGTTGCGGCAGACATCCTCCTCCTTCTGCGCGGGACTGGCGGCGCAGGCCAGCACACCGCCGCGTTCCTGCAGCACGACCACGTCCCAATGGCTCCCTTGCAACGCTTTCGCCGCGGCGCCGCGCTTCCAGTGCTGCGCCAGCTCGGCCCCGGGCATCACGTAGGTTTCGGTTTCGATCAGCGGGCCATCAGCCTGCGCGCGCGCCAGGCTGCGCAATAGGCCGGGCAGGTTGTTGACGTAGATCAGGCTGTTGCCGACCAGAAGGACCCGCAGGGTGGGGCGTTCTGTCGGCGCGTTGGCGGGAGACTGCGCGGCGGCGTGGGCGATGCTCGCGCCCGCCAGCACAAGCAGCAGCCCCAGGCGCTTCACGGCGGCAGCACCTTGCCCGGGTTGAGGATGCCGTCCGGATCCAGCGCGCGCTTGACCGCGTGCATCGCCGCCAGCGTCGCCGGCGTGAAGGCCTGCGGCATGAAATCGCGCTTGGCCACGCCGATGCCGTGTTCGCCGGACAGGGTGCCGCCGAGCGACAGGGTCAGTTCGAACAGGCGCGGAAGCGCCAGGCGCGCGCGCGCGGTCTGGGCCGGGTCCTGCGGGTCATAGAGGATGTTGACGTGCAGGTTGCCGTTGCCGGCATGGCCGAACGCGACGATGGGCAGGTCGAATTCCGCCGCCATCCTCTCGACGCCACCGACCAGATCCGGGATGCGGGAAACAGGCACGACGACGTCTTCGTTGATCTTGCCGTCGGCGATCGTGCGCAATGCCGGCGAGAGCGATTTGCGCGCCGCCCACAGGCGTTCGCGCGCGATTTCATCCGGCGCTTCGTCAAGCGCGATCAGTCCGTCGCCCGCGGCCGCGGTGGCAACGGCCTCGAGTGCGTGCGGGAGGGTTTCGCGTTCGCCATCGACCTCGATCATCAGCAGTGCGCCAGCGTCGGGAATGTCGGCGCCGCCGACCTCGCGCGCCAGCCGGATACAGGCCCGATCCATGAACTCCAGCATCGCCGGCGCGACCGGCTGCGCCATCACCCGCGATACCGCCGCCGCGGCCTGGGTGACGTCGTGATAGAGCGCGCGCAGGCTGGCGCGGCGCGGCGGCCTGGGCAACAGGCGCAGGGTGGCCTCCACGATCAGCCCCAGCGTGCCCTCGCTGCCGACCAGCAGATGGGTGAGGTCGTACCCGGTCGCGTCCTTGGTGGTGACGCTGCCGCAGGCGATCAGATCGCCGGTGCCGGTCACCGCCTGCAGGCCCAACACGTTGTCGCGGCTGGTGCCGTACTTCACCGCGTGCGGGCCACCGGCGTTGCAGGCGAGGTTGCCGCCGATGGTGGAAACGTCGGCGCTGGCCGGATCCGGGGCCCAGAACAGGCCATGCGGCGCCAGCGCGGCTTGCAGTTCGCCGTTCAGCACGCCGGGCTCCACCACCGCATAGCGATCGCCGGCCTCGATGCGCAGGATCCGGTTCATCCGTTCGAACGACACCGCCACGCCACCGGCATATGGAATCGCCGCGCCGGTACTGCTGGTGCCACTGCCGCGGGCCACGATCGGTACGCCGTGTTCGCGGCACGCCCGCACGATCGCCTGGACCTGTTCACGGGTGCGCGGCAGGGCGACCGCGTCGGCGAGGGCGAAACGGCGCGAATTGTCTTCGCCGTAGCGGCGGCGGGCGTCGGCGTCGGTCAGCCAGCCATCGCCGAGCAATTCGCCCAGCGCGGCATCCAGTGAGGCGGGAAGGGAGGGATTCACCCGCCCATTCTAAGGGAGCGGGCCGGCGTGGGATTCAGGCATCGTCGGCGCGGAAGGCGTCCGCGATCCAGTCCAGCCGCGGGGAATCCGGATCGCCGCGGGCATCGACCACGTCGAAACGGCAGGGCAGGTCGGCATAGCGGGGATGGGCGGCGAGAAACCGCGAGGCGGCATGGATCAACCGGCGACGCTTGCCGGCATCGATCGAGCCGGCGCCGCCGCCGAATGCATCCGAACGGCGATGGCGCACCTCGACGAACACCAGCACCGCCTCGCCGCGGCGTTCATCGCACATCACCAGATCCAGTTCACCGCCGCGGTAGTTCACGTTCGCGGCCAGCGGACGCAGGCCGGCGCGGATCAGGAACCCGCGTGCGGCCAGCTCGATCCGCGCACCCTGTGCGCGGCGATCAACCGCCATCGGCGATGGGAACCACCGCGCCGCTGCGGAAGGTCGACCAGGCCGGCGAGCGCAGCACGGTGCCGAAGCCGTCCAGGCGCAGGACGCCGGTGGCGCCACGCAGGCCCTCGTTGGTGTCGTTGGTCAGCTTCTCCAGATACGCGGTCAGCAGCCAGGCGTCGTAGCCGAACGCGAACAGGCGCGCGGCCGGACCGCGCGCGGTCGCCAGGCGTTCGCCGGTCACGCTGGCCGGCGGCAGGCCGGGCACGCCGCGGGTGGTCCAGGCTTCGGTCGGGAACACGATGCCGTCCAGCGCCACGTCATCCAGTACCTTGCCGGTGCCGGACAGCAGCTGCGAGGTGGCTACCCGGCTCTTGCCGCCGAGGCCGGCAAGCGCCAGTTGCGGCGCCAGCACGCGCGCGGTCGCGCCCTTCACCGCCAGGAACACCGCATCCACATTGGCCTGCGCGGCCGAGGCCAGCGCCGCCGACAGATCGCCGGGCGTGTCGCCGACACTGAGGTTGGCCGCGACCTTGCCGCCGCGCTCGCTGAAGCGTTCGGCGAACGCCTGCGCCGCGCGCCGGCCGTTGTCGTCGGCGCCACCGATCACCAGCACGTTGCGGCGCTCGCGCTCGAGCAGGTACTCGGCGGCCATGATGCCGTCGTCTTCCGGGGTCAGCGAGAAGCCGGCCATGCCATTCGGCGGCGGCACGTTGCCGCGGTTGAGCACCAGCGTGGGCACCTTGAGCGCGGGCTCGCGGAACAGCGCGCTGACCTCGTCGCGGCCGAGCGGGCCGATCACGAAATCGGCGCCGGCGGCGACCGCGCGGCCGTAGGCGGCAATCGCGCCACCGGCGGTGCCGCTGGTGTCGAAGAACTCCACTTCCGGCCGGCGCCGGCTCTCGCCGTAATAGCCGGCCATCAGGCCGTCGCGGACCGGCTGCGCGGCGGTGGCCAGATCGCCGGACAGCGGCAGCAGCACGGCCAGCTTCACCGGCGGACGGTAGCCGTCGCGCTCGGCCGGCGGACGGTTGCCGAATTGCCATTGGTCGCGATCGAACGGACGGGGCAGCGGCAGGCCGCGCCGCAGCAGGGCGCGACCGGCGAACTTGTACAGCGGATCGCCGGCCGGCAGGGCGGCGGCGTCGCGCGCCAGGGTGGTGTCGTCCAGGCCGGACAGCAGCCGATCGATCTCGCGCGCGTTGTCGGCGCGGGCCTGGCCGGTGAGGACCGCATCCTGCCGCGCCAGCTCCGCGGCACGGGCGATGGCGGCGGAGGCCTGTCCCTTCGGCGTGGTCGGGCCGCTGACCTGGGTGGTGGCGCAACCGGCGAACAGCACGGCCAGCAGCAGCGGGGCGAGAATCCTTGCGAAGCGCATTTCCATAGGCATCGGCGGCGACAGGACGGAGGAACCGGCTACGATTCTACCCCTGCCGAAGGATCCCCACTGAATGCCCGCCGGAACCCTGTTCATCGTCGCCACGCCCATCGGCAACCTGGCGGATCTGTCGCCCCGGGCGCTGGAGACCCTCCGCCAGGTCGCCGCCATCTGCGCCGAGGACACCCGCCGCAGCGGCCAGCTGCTGGCGCATTTCGGCATCGAGCGGCCGCTGGTTGCCCTGCACGAACACAACGAGGACGCACTGGCCCAGCGCATCGTGGCGCGCCTGCAGGCAGGTGAATCGCTGGCGCTGGTCAGCGACGCCGGCACGCCGCTGGTCAGTGATCCCGGCTATCGCGTGGTGCGCGCGGCGCGCGCGGCCGGAATCCCGGTCAGTCCAGTGCCCGGCGCCTGCGCGGCGATCGCCGCGCTGAGCGTGGCCGGATTGCCGAGCGATCGCTTCGTGTTCGAGGGATTCCTGCCCGCCAAGGCGTCGGCGCGCCGGGATCATCTCGCGCAACTGGCCGGCGAAACCCGCACGCTGGTGTTCTACGAGTCCTCCCATCGCATCGCCGAGTCGTTGGCGGACATGCGCGCGGCGTTCGGCGACGATCGCCCGGCGGTATTGGCCCGCGAGCTGACCAAACTGTTCGAGACCGTGCTGGACGGCAACCTGGCCGATCTGCAGCGGAAGGTCGATACCGACGACAACCAGCGCAAGGGCGAGTTCGTGGTCATCGTGCAGGGCGCCGGCGAGGACGCCGATGCGCAGATCGCCGAGGGACGCCGCGTCTATGCGCTGCTCAACGCGCACCTGCCGCCGTCGGCGGCCGCCAAGCTGGCGGCGGAAATCACCGGCGCGCCGCGCAAGGCGCTGTACGGACAGAAGGACTGAGGAGACTCCGGCGGGGAGCGTCGTCCTGTGGTCGCCGGGAAACTGCTAACGTGCGTGCGACTTCCGGGGAAGCCGCCATGATCAGGATCCGATCCGCGTTCGCGACGCTGGTGTTCTGCCTTGCCCCATGGACGGCGCACGCGGCCGAGCCGGCTCCCCCGAAGCAACACTTCGTCGACATGGAACAGGGCCAGCGCCTGCGGCTGGATATGTTCGAACCGCAGACCGGATCCGCGCCACGCCCGGCCATCGTGCTGTTCCATGGCGGGGGCTGGTCCGTGGGCGAGGCGTCCTGGATCCATCCCACCGCGCGCCTGCTGGCGGAGCAGGGCATGGTCGCCATCTCGGTGGAGTACCGGCTCTCGGATCAGAAGACGGTCACGCCATTCGACGCGGTGGCGGATGCGCGCGCGGCCATCCGCTGGGTCCGCGCCAACGCCGCGGAGCTGGGGGTGGATCCGGCACGGGTGGCGGCGGGCGGCATTTCAGCGGGCGGCCATCTGGCGGCATCGACGGCCGTGTTCGACGAGCCGGGAGGCGCATCGATGTCCGCGCGCCCGGATCTGCTGGTCCTGTGGTCACCCGCCGTGGCGGTGGCAAACGATGGTTGGTTCACCCGGCTCAGCGGCGGCCCCGCGCAGGCGGCGGCGCTGTCGCCGGATCGGCATGTCCGCGCCGGGCTGCCACCGGCGATCCTGCTGCAGGGGGCGGAGGACAGCGTAACGCCGGCTGCGGGCGCGACCCGCTTCTGCGATCGCATGCGGCAGGCGGGAAACGTCTGCGAGCTGGTGATCTACCCGGCTGTGGGGCACTTGTTCACCCGCAACCTGCAGCAGCAGGAGGAGCCCGACTACAAGGCGATCGACATGGCGATCGACGCCGACGCCGACCGCAAGGCGATCGCGTTCCTGCAACAGCGCGGGTTCATCACCAAACCGCGCGCGCCATGAGACAATGCGCGCGGCGGAGCCGGCCAGACAGTCGCGTCATGCGCAAGCATGCCGAGGAAAGTCCGGGCTCCACAGGGCACGGTGCCAGGTAACGCCTGGGCGGCGCGAGCTGACGGAAAGTGCAACAGAAAGATACCGCCGAACGGCTCTCCGGAGTGCGTGGCAAGGGTGAAATGGTGCGGTAAGAGCGCACCGCGAGTCCGGCAACGGACCGGCACGGCAAACCCCACCGGGAGCAAGACCAAATAGGGAGGCTATGCCGCGGCCCGCGGTGCCTCCGGGTAGGTTGCTTGAGCGTAGCGGTGACGCTGCGCCTAGAGGAATGACTGTCCAAGACAGAACCCGGCTTATCGGCCGGCTCCGCCTCATGTTTACTGGGCTTGTGCCCAGTAAACCCCAAAGTTCGCTGCGCGAACTTCGGGCCCCGATGCGCACTTCCATACCCCCGTCGTTCGCGCCGCTGGCGCGAACTCGCCCCCTGACTCAGGGGGCTTTGTGCTTTCGGACAGGTCGAGCCGCGTGACGCGTTTGTCGTGCCAGTAAACCCCAAAGTTCGCTGCGCGAACTTCGGGCCCCGATGTGCACTTCCATACCCCCGTCGTTCGCGCCGCTGGCGCGAACTCGCCCCCTGACTCAGGGGGCTTTTGCTTTCGGATGGATCAGGCTTGCGTGTTCGTGAGCGGGTTCGGCGCCATCGCGTAGAGCGGAGCTTGCTCCGCTGCTCCTTGGGCGGCCGGATGCGGTATCCCCCTTACGGCGGCATCCGGTTGGAGAGGGTGGTTTCGCCCAGCAGGTGGCCGTCGGGGCCGAAACGGCGTTCGCTGATCCAGCCGTGGCCCTGGTGGTCGATGGCGATGAGGGTGCTGGCCCGGGTGCCATAGATCGGGTTGCGGATGAAGGCGGCCGACAGCAGACGTTCGCGTTCCAGGCCGACGCCGGTGTCGGGCAGTTCCGGGTCGGGGGCGAGGTGTTCGTCGGCCAGGCCGCGCCAGAGCAGGTCCACGTCCTCCATCTCGCGTGACACCCAGTCGGACATCACCTGCATCAGCCGCAGGGTCTTGGGCCAGGGCTCGTCGAGGTCGCCGTTGGATAGTCCGTGCACGCCGTCGGCCAGGAGCATTCGACGTGGATGCGGGTAGTTGCTGACGTATTCGCAGACGTTGGCATCGGCAACCAGCATATTGAAGGGGGCATAGGCGTCTGCCGCCGACCCGGTCGCGCCCGCGTATGCGGACGCGGACAGGCCGCTGCCGAGGAAATCCGCCGCCAGCGCGCCCCGCGACGGGGCCTGCGGGACGACGATGCGGGGATCCCGGACGTTGGTCACCACCGTCATCCGCCCCGAGAGGTCCAACCCCGCCCAGGTGCCGCCGGAGCGCAGATCGCGTCCGGCCAGCACCTCCGGCCGGTCGGACCAGCGCGCCAGGGCGGCGGTCGGACGCTCGTGCGCCTCGTCGCGGTTGCCGGCCATGACCAGGCGCCAGCGGGGATGGATGTTCCAGGCGATGGCGAGCAGGCACATGCCCGCATTCTGGCCCCTTGCGCGCCTCGCCGTCAGCAGTCGCAATCCACGGCGAGACTGAGATCACGTCGTGCTCACGTCGGTGAATCTGACCCGAATCTCAAAATCTGAGACGAAACAGCAACTTGTGGATAAGGCTTGAACAAGTCTCTGAAGTTTGCTGCAAGCCCTTGATACATCAAGCGATTTTTTGTCGATCTGCCTGTTGACAACCCTGTGCGCGGTGCTAATGTGGGCATCCGAGGGAAAACCGGGTTTTTAGTGGGTTTTCGTGGTTCAATTACCGCCTTCGTGCGGACGGGCAAGGGCAGGATTCGTGTTTCAGGGTGAGACCGCCATCACGGTTGACGACAAGGGACGGCTAGCGGTGCCCACCGCTTACCGCGACCTCGTCGCGCGCGAGTGCGGCAACCGGCTGGTCATCACCTACAACCCGTTCGAGGCCGGCAGCCTGTACCTGTACCCCGAACACGAATGGCAGCGGGTCAGGGACGAGGTCAGCAAGCTGCCGAGCACCCAGCGCGCCCACCGCAGCCTGCAGCTGAAGCTGATCGGCGCCGCCTCGGTGGTGGAACTCGATGGCAATGGCCGCATCAGCATCCCGGCGAGCCACCGCAGCGCGGTCGGCATCGAGAAGAAAGCGGTGCTGCTGGGCATGGGCGACAAGTTCGAATTGTGGAGCGAGCAGGCACACCACGCGCAGATCCGCCAGACCATCGGCGACGAGGATCTCAGCGCGCACATGCTCGAGTTGCGCTTGTGAGGACCGGTGACGGCACGCGGCAGTCCGCGCAGGCCGGTCACCTTTCAGCGCTGCACTTGCCGGTGTTGTACACGCAGGTCATGGAAGGGCTGCAGGTGAAACGGGACGGGACGTATCTGGACGGCACGTTCGGGCGTGGAGGACACGCGCGCGGGGTGCTGGAACGACTGGGGCCGGGAGGTCGGCTGCTGCTGATGGACAAGGATCCCGAAGCGATCGCGCACGCCGAACATACGTTCGCGGACGATGCGCGCGTCGCGATCCGCCGTGGCAGCTTCGCCGGCATGGCGGAGTGGGACGCCACCGCCGCAGGCCTGGATGGCGTGCTGCTGGATCTCGGGGTCTCGTCGCCGCAGCTGGACGTGGCCGAGCGCGGCTTCAGCTTCGGCAAGGATGGCCCGCTGGACATGCGCATGGATCCCGAATCCGGCGAGAGTGCCGCGGCGTGGCTGGCTCGCGCCGACGAACGCGAGATCGCGGATGTGCTGTGGACCTACGGCGAGGAACGCATGAGCCGCCGGATCGCCCGCGCGATCGTAGCGCGCCGCGCGTCGCAGCCGTTCGTCCGCACCGCGGACCTGGCCGAGGTCATCGCCTCGGCGATGCCGCGCGGCAAGCAGGACATCCATCCGGCCACCCGCAGCTTCCAGGCCATCCGCATCCATATCAATCGCGAGCTGGCCGACCTGGAAGCCGGCCTCGACGCCGCGCTGGCGCGCCTGAAAACCGGCGGACGGCTGGCCGTGATCAGCTTCCATTCGCTGGAAGACCGCATCGTCAAGCGGTTCATTGCCGCGCACGCCAAGGCGCCGCCGGCCAACCGCCGGTTGCCGGTGCAGGAAGAATTCGTGCCGACCCTGCGCATGATCGGCGATGCCCAGAAGGGCACGTCCGAGGAAATCGCTGGCAATCCGCGCGCCCGCAGCGCGGTGCTGCGCGTGGCCGAGAAACTGGAGGCCGCCGCATGATGCGCTTCCTGATCGCGGTGCTGCTGGTGGCGAACGTGGCTTCGGCCATCGGCGTGATCTACGCGCGCCACCGCCATCGCCAGCTGTTCGTCGAACTTTCGCGGCTGGAACGCTCGCGCGACGAACTGAACGTCGAATTCGGCCGGCTCCAGCTGGAGCAGGCCACGGTGGCCGAGAGCACCCGCATCGACCAGATCGCGCGCGTGCGGCTGGGCATGAAGTTCCCCGAGACCAACGATGTCGTGGTGGTGCGCCCGTGAACTCGCGCAGCACGCCGCCGCTGAAGAACCGCAACCGCGCCCGCTTCAACCTGCGCGGACGGCTGGCGCTGGTCATCGGTGCGCTGGGCCTGTGCTCGGTGAGCCTGATCGGACGCGCTGCCTACGTGCAGCTGATCAACAACGACTTCTACCAGCGCCAGGGCGACTCGCGCTTCCTGCGCGAGATTCCGATCCCGACCTCGCGCGGCATGATCACCGATCGCAACGGCGAGCCGGTGGCGGTGTCCTCGCCGGTGGAATCGGTATGGGCCAATCCGCGCGAACTGCTGAAGACGCCGGATCGCCTGCCGGAGCTGGCGCAGGCGCTGGGCGTGCCGCTGGAGCACCTGACCAACCGCCTGTCGCAGCGTGCCGACAAGGAGTTCGTCTACCTCAAGCGCCGGATCAATCCGGACGAGGCGCACCGCATCCTGGCGCACAAGATTCCCGGCGTGTTCTCGCAGCGCGAGTTCCGTCGTTTCTACCCGCAGGGTGAGGCGATGGCGCACGTGCTGGGCTTCACCAACATCGACGATCGCGGCCAGGAAGGACTGGAGCTGGCGTTCGACGAATGGCTGCGCGGCAAGCCCGGCGCCAAGAAGGTGATCCGCGACAACCGCGGCCGCATCGTCGAGAACGTCGATCTGGTGCGTTCGGCGGAGCCGGGCAAGGACCTGACCCTCAGCATCGATCGCCGCATCCAGTTCCTGGCGTTCCGCGAACTGCGCAACGCGCTGATCGAACACCAGGCCAGCAGCGGCTCGATGGTGATCATGGACGTGACCACCGGTGAAGTGGTGGCGATGGTGAGCCTGCCGACCTACAACCCCAACGCGGTCGGCCAGGCCGGCGCCGAGACGCGCCGCAACCGCGCGGTGACCGACATCGTCGAACCCGGTTCGACGATGAAGCCGATCACCGTCTCGGCCGCGCTGAAGGCGGGCGCGGTGACACCGTCCACCCTGATCAACACCTCGCCGGGCTACATGTCGCTGGGCCGATACACCATCCGCGACGTGCCCCGCAACAACGGCGTACTGACGGTCACCGGCATCATCACCAAGAGTTCCAACATCGGCTCGGTGAAGCTGGCCGAGAAGCTGCCCAACGACTATTTCTATTCGGTGGTGCGCAGCTTCGGCTACGGCAGCGCGCCCGGCAGCGGTTTCCCCGGCGAAGGCGTCGGCATCCTCGCGCCACCGGCGCGCTGGAACGGCCTGCAGAAAGCCACCATGTCCTATGGCTACGGCCTGTCGGTGACGCCGCTGCAGATCGCGCGCGCCTACGCGGCGCTGGGCAACGGCGGCCGGCTGGTGACCCCGACCTTCGTCAAGGGCGAACACCACGAGGCGCCGCAGGTGCTGGATCCGGCCATCGCCCGCGAGGTCGTGGGCATGATGGAAACCGTGGTCACCCAGGGCGGCGCCAAGCGCGCCGGCGTGCTGGGCTATCGCGTCGCCGGCAAGACCGGCACCGCGCGCCTGGCCTCGGGCGGCGGCTACGCGCGTGGTCGCTATGCCTCGCTGTTCGCCGGCCTGGTGCCGGCGAGCAATCCGCGTTTCGCCGCGGTGGTGGTGATCAGCGACTCGCAGGAAGGCGGTTACTACGGCGGCTTGGTCGCCGCGCCGGTCTTCCACAACGTCATGGATGGCGCGCTGCGCCTGATGGACGTGCCGCCGGACGACATCGAGACCTGGCTGGCCGTGCAGGCCAAGGCCGAGGCGAAGCTGGGCGGCAACAAGCCGGCGGCGCCCGCGGCGATGCCCGCCAGCCTGGACGATGCCACCGACATGACCGATTCGCCCACCTTCGACGCTCCCGCGCCGGTGGCCGTGCAGGGCACGGGAGGCGTGCGATGAGGCGCATGATGGCGCTGGCCGAACTGCTGCCCGACGTGGACGTGCCGCGCGACATCGTGGTGCGCGGACTGGTCCAGGACAGCCGCACGATCGAGCCGGGCGACGCCTTCGTGGCGATCGCCGGTTTCGGCGCGCATGGACTCAACTTCGTCGAGCAGGCCCGGCAGAAGGGCGCCAGCGCGATCCTGTACGAACCCCCGGCGCCGCCCGGCATGGACGTACCGCGCGACGCCATCGCCGTGCCCGGCCTGCGCGCACGCATGGGCGCGATGGCCGATCGCTTCCACGCCTTCCCCTCGCGCGACATGAAGCTGGTCGGCGTCACCGGCACCAATGGCAAGACCTCCACGGTGCAGTTGCTGGCGCAGGCCTGGCATATCCGCGGCACCCGCTGCGGCAGCATCGGTACGCTGGGCGCGGGCATGTACGGCGAAGTCGTGCCGACCGGCTTCACCACTCCGCTGGTGCTGCAGATGCATGCGCTGCTGGCACAGCTGCGCGATGCCGGCGCCAAGGCGGTGGCGATGGAAGTCAGCTCGCACGCGCTGGATCAGGGACGCGTGGACGGCGTGCACTTCGATGTCGGCGTGTTCACCAACCTCACCCGCGATCACCTCGATTACCACGGCGACATGGCGACCTACGGCGCGGCCAAGGCGCGCCTGTTCGCCTGGCCCGAGCTCAAGGCGGCGGTGATCAACCTCGACGACGAGTACGGCCGCGTGCTGTATCCGCACCTGCCCGGCGCGGTGCAGGGCGTGGGCGTCAGCTCGCGCGGACAGGAGTCGGCCACCCTGCGCGCGGACGCATTGCGTCTGGACGCCAGCGGCATCGCGTTCGATCTGGCCACGGGCGGCGAATCCCATCCGGTGCAGTCGCGCCTGCTCGGCCGTTTCAACGTGGACAACCTGCTGGCGGTGGCCGGCGTGCTGTACGCGCTGGGCGAGGCGCCGCAGGAAATCGCCCGCACCCTGTCGCGACTGCAGCCGATTCATGGGCGCATGAACCGCCTCGGCGGCAGCGTCGACGAACAGGGCCGCCGGCTGCCGTTGATCGTGATCGACTATGCGCATACGCCCGACGCGCTGGAACAGGCCCTGTCCAGCCTGCGCGACCACGCCGGGGGCCGGCTGATCTGCGTATTCGGCTGCGGTGGCGAGCGCGATGCGGGCAAGCGTCCGCAGATGGCCGCGGCCGCCGAACGGTTGGCGGACCGCGTGTTCGTCACCGACGACAACCCCCGGGGCGAGGACGGCGACCGCATCGTCGCCGACATCGTGGCCGGGTTCACCCGGCCGGACGCCGTCACCGTGCTGCGTGATCGCCGCCTGGCGATCGAACGCGCGGTCGGCGAGGCCGGCGAGAACGACATCGTGCTGATCGCCGGCAAGGGCCATGAGCCGTACCAGGAAATCAATGGCGTGAAGCATCCGTTCGACGACACCGCGGTGGCCCGCCAGGCATTGGAGGCGCGCGCATGAAGCGGCTGCCGCTCTCGCTGCTCGCGCACTGGGCCGGTGGCGAACTCCACGGCGACGATGCCGTGGTGGACGCGATGACCCAGGACACCCGCGCCCTGCAGCCGGGCAGCCTGTACGTGGCCCTGCGCGGCGAGCGCTTCGACGGACACGACTTCGCCTACGACGCGGCCATGCGTGGCGCCGCCGCGGTGCTGGTGGAGCACACCGTCAACGTCGACCTGCCGCAGATCGTGGTGCCCGACAGCCAGCTCGCATTGGCCCGGATTGCCGCGGGCATCCACCAGGATCAGTCCGGGCGCGTGGTCGCCATCACCGGCAGCAACGGCAAGACCTCGGTCAAGACGCTGGTGGTCGCGATCCTGCAGCGCGCCGGCGTGACCTATTTCAACCCGGGCAACCGCAACAACGAGATCGGCTTGCCGCTGGCGGTCATCGACGCACCGGACGACGCCGACTTCGCGGTCTACGAAATGGGCGCCGGCCAGCCGGGCGACATCGCCTACCTGACCGACATCGTCGCGCCCGACGTGGCGCTGGTGAACAACGTCGCCGCCGCCCACCTGGAGCGGATGGGATCACTGCTGGGCGTGGCCGAGACCAAGGGCGCGATCTACGACGCCCTGCCGGCGTCCGGCACCGCGGTGATCAACGCCGATGACGCGTTCGCCGAATACTTCGCCGAGCGGGTCGCCGATCGCCGGATCCTGCGCTTCGGCCTGGAGGCCAGCGCCGACGTGACGGCGCGCGATATCCGCGCCGGTGCGACCGGTTCGGGTTTCACGCTGGTCGCGCCGCAGGGCGAAGTGGCGGTTGAGCTGCACCTGCCCGGACGCCACAACGTGCTCAATGCGCTGGCCGCCGCCTCGCTGGCGCTGGCCTGCGACGTGTCGCTGGCGACGATTGCCGAGGGCCTGGGCGCGGCGCAGCCGGTCGCGGGCCGCCAGGTCGCGCGCACGCTGGGCAACGGCGCGGTGCTGATCGACGACAGCTACAACGCCAACCCGGGTTCGCTGGCCGCCGCCATCGATGCGCTGGCCGCCGGCGATGGCGAAGCCTGGCTGGTGCTGGGCGACATGCGCGAACTCGGCGCCGACGCCGAGGCGCTGCACGCCGATGCCGGCCGCCGCGCGCGCACCGCCGGCATCCGCCGTCTCTACACATTGGGTCCGCTCAGCCAGCACGCCGTGCAGGCGTTCGGCGAGGGCGCCCTGCATTTTGAAACACACAAGACCCTGGCCGAAGCGCTGCGCGCCGATCTGCATGCCGGTGTGCGCTGCCTGGTGAAGGGTTCGCGCGGCAGCGCCATGGACAAGATCGTCACGGCGCTGCTGGCCGAAGGGGAGGGGAAATCGCATGTTGCTTGAGCTCGCACGCTGGCTGCAGAGCCTGGAGAATTTCTTCGGGCTGTTCGGCTACCTGACCTTCCGCGGCATCCTTGCCGCGTTGACGGCGTTGTTCCTGTCGCTGTGGTGGGGACCGGCGGTGATCCGCCGCCTGGCGCAGTTCAAGGGCGGCCAGCCGATCCGCCAGGATGGTCCGCAGACGCATTTCTCCAAGGCCGGCACGCCGACCATGGGTGGCGGCCTGATCCTGATGACCGTGCTGGCGGCGGTGCTGCTGTGGGGCGACCTGCGCAACAAGTACGTGTGGACGGTGGTGCTGGTGATGCTGGCGTTTGGCGCCATCGGCTGGTACGACGACTGGATCAAGATCGTCAAGCGCGATCCCAACGGCCTGAAGTCGCGCTGGAAGTACCTGCTGCAGTCGATTTTCGGCCTGGCCGCGGGTCTTTACCTGTACCTGTACGCCGACGTGCCGGCGGCCACGACCTTCTACGTGCCGTTCTTCAAGTCGATCGCGCTGCCGCTGGCCGGCATCGGCTTCGTCGCCATCGCCTATTTCTGGATCGTCGGCTTCTCCAACGCGGTCAACCTGACCGACGGCCTGGACGGGCTGGCGATCATGCCGACCGTGCTGGTCGCCTGCGCGCTGGGCATCTTCGCCTACGCCTCGGGCAACGCGGTGTTCTCCAACTACCTGCAGATTCCGCAGGTGCCGGGCGCCGGTGAACTGGTGATCATCTGCGCCGCCATCGCCGGCGCGGGCCTGGGCTTCCTGTGGTTCAACACCTACCCGGCGATGGTGTTCATGGGCGACATCGGCGCGCTGGCGCTGGGCGCCGTGCTGGGCACCATCGCGGTGATCGTGCGCCAGGAACTGGTGCTGGTGATCATGGGCGGCATCTTCGTCATCGAAACGCTCTCGGTGATGATCCAGGTCGCCTCGTTCAAGCTGACCGGCAAGCGTGTGTTCCGGATGGCGCCGATCCACCACCACTTCGAACTGAAGGGATGGCCGGAGCCGCGCGTGATCGTGCGCTTCTGGATCATCTCGGTGGTGCTGGTCCTGGTCGGACTGGCCACGTTGAAGGTGCGCTGATGAACGACCGCGCCCGCCAGGCGACACGACTGGAGGCCATCGGTGGCCGCTATGACCCGTGGCTGCTGGGCGCGGCGCTGGCGCTCGCCTCGCTGGGCGTGGTGATGGTCGCGTCGAGCTCGATCTCGCAGACCGCCACGCCGTTCTACTACCTGGTGCGCCACCTGATGTTCCTGGCCGGCGGCCTGGGCCTGGCGATCTGGGCGATGCGCACCGAACTGAAGACCGTCGAGCACTACAACCAGCTGCTGCTGCTGGGCTGCGTCGGCCTGCTGCTGCTGGTGTTCGTGCCCGGACTGGGCGTGAGCGTGAAGGGTGCGCACCGCTGGATCAACCTGGGCGTGTCCAACTTCCAGGTGGTCGAGGCGGTCAAGGTGTTCTTCATCGTCTGGCTGGCCAGCTACCTGGTGCGGTTCCGCGACGAGGTCAACGCGACCTGGATCGCGATGCTCAAGCCGCTGGGCGTGGTGGTGGTGCTGGTCGCGCTGCTGCTGATGCAGCCGGACTTCGGTTCGTCCTCGCTGCTGCTGGCGATCACCGCCGGCATGCTGGTGCTGGGCGGCGTCAACATGCCGCGCATGTTCGGCCCGGTGCTGGTCGGCTTGCCGGTGCTGGCCGTGATCGCCATCGCCGAACCCTATCGCATGCGCCGCCTGACCTCGTTCGCCGATCCGTGGGCGGATCCGTTCGGCTCCGGCTACCAGCTGACCAATGCGCTGATGGCGATCGGCCGAGGCGAATGGTCCGGCATCGGCCTGGGTGGTTCGGTGCTGAAGCTGAACTACCTGCCGGAAGTGCACACCGACTTCATCTTCTCCGTCATCGGCGAGGAACTCGGCTTCGCCGGCATCTGCCTGGTCATCGGCCTGTACGCGCTGCTGGTGGGCCGCGCGTTCTGGGTGGGCCTGCGCTGCGTCGAGATGCGCCGCCACTTCGCCGGCTACTGCGCGTTCGGCATCGCCCTGTGGATCGGCCTGCAGAGCTTCGTTTCGATGGGCGTGAACCTGGGCCTGCTGCCGACCAAGGGACTGACCCTGCCGCTGATCTCCTCCGGCGGCTCCAGCGTGCTGATGACCTGCGCCGCGATGGGCCTGCTGCTGCGGGTGTCCTACGAACTGGATCGCGCCCAGCGGCAGGTCGCGCTGCGCGGCGAATTGCAGGCCGGCGCGGAACCGGCACCGGCCGCGTCCGACACTCCGGCGACCGCGCCGTCCGCGACTGCGCCCGCGACGACGCCCGCGCCCGCGGCCGTGCGCGGCACCAGCCGCCTGCGCCAGCGCATCGAACCCATTTTCGGGAGGACCGCATGACCGCGTCGGTCCAGCCCGTAATGATCCTCGCCGGCGGTACCGGCGGGCATATCTTCCCCGCGCTGGCGGTGGCGAAGGTATTGCGCGCGCGTGGCGTGCCGGTGACCTGGCTGGGCGCCGACGGCGCGATGGAAACCCGGCTGGTGCCGCCGCACGGCATTCCGCTGGATACGCTTCCGATCTCCGCCCTGCGCGGCAAGGGCAAGCTGGCGCTGCTGGGCGCCCCGCTGCGCGTGGGTCGTGCGATTGCCGGCGCAATGGGCCTGCTGCGCGCGCGCCGTCCGCGCGCGGTGGTCAGCTTCGGCGGTTTCGCCGCCGGTCCCGGCGGCATGGCCGCGCGGCTGTCCGGCAAGCCCCTGCTGGTGCACGAACAGAATCGCGCGCCCGGTTTCACCAATCGCGTGCTGGCGCGCTTCTCGCGCCGCGTGCTGACCGGTTTCCCGGGTAGCTTCGCCCACGGCGAGGAATACGTCGGCAATCCGGTGCGCGAAGAGATCGCCGCGATCGCGCCGCCCGCGCAGCGCATGGGCGGGCGCGAAGGCCCGCTGCGCGTGCTGGTGCTCGGCGGCAGCCAGGGCGCGCGTGCGCTCAACCAGTCGGTGCCGCGCGCGGTGGCGATGCTTGGCGCGGAAATGCCGGTCGAGATTCGCCACCAGTGCGGCGAGAAGCTGCGCGAGGAAGCGGTCAAGGCCTATGCCGATGCCGGCGTGCCGGCCAGCGTGGAGGCTTTCATCACCGACATGGCCGCCGCGTACGGCTGGGCCGACCTGGTGGTGTGTCGCGCCGGAGCATCCACCCTGGCCGAGGTCTGCGCGGTGGGCGTGGGCAGCGTGCTGGTGCCGTTCCCGCAGGCGGTGGACGACCACCAGACCCGCAACGCCGAATTCCTGGTCGAGCGCGACGCCGCGATCCTGCTGAAGCAGGACGCCTACCTGGCCGAGCGCCTGCATGGCGTGCTGAGCGATCTCGCCCAGCACCCGGACAAACGAAAAGCCATGGCCGAGGNCCTGGCCAAGACCGATGCGGCCGACCGCATCGCCGACATCATTCTGGAGGAAAGCCGTGATTCGTGATTGGGCAATGGAGATTCGCAACAGCAACGCCACCGGCCAGGGCCGGCGGCGCGAGCAAGCGTGCACGAATCCCCAATCCCGAATCGCCAATCCCGGCCCGGGAGGCGCCGCATGATGGCCGCCGCACGCGAACGCCGCCTGCAGCACACCGGCAACCTGGCGCGCGAATTCCGTCGCGTCCACTTCGTGGGCATCGGCGGTTCCGGCATGAGCGGCATCGCCGAGGTGCTGTGCACGCTGGGCTATGAAGTCTCCGGTTCGGACAACGCCGACAATGCGGCGACCCGCCGGCTCGTCTCGCTGGGCGCGCGGGTGATGCGTGGCCACAACGCCTCCAACGTGCTCGGCACCGACTGCGTGGTCGTGTCCAGCGCGATCAAGCACGACAACCCCGAATTGATGGAAGCGCGTTCGCAGCGCATCCCGATCGTGCCGCGCGCGGCGATGCTGGCGGAACTGATGCGTTTCCGCCGTGGCATCGCGGTGGCCGGCACCCACGGCAAGACCACCACCACCAGCCTGACCGCGGCGGTGCTGAGCGAAGGCGGGCTGGATCCGACCTTCGTCATCGGCGGCCAATTGCTGGCCGCCGGCGCCAACGCCAAGCTGGGCGATGGCCAGTGGCTGGTGGCCGAGGCCGACGAGAGCGATGGCAGCTTCCTGCGCCTGAACCCGCTCATCTCGATCGTCACCAACATCGACGCCGACCACCTGGAGAACTACGGCAACGATTTCGAACGGATCAAGGCCGCGTTCGCGGAATTCCTCCAGCGCCTGCCGTTCTACGGCCTGGCGGTGCTGTGCATCGACGACGCCGAAGTGGCCGCGCTGGCCGCGGAGACGCCGCGCCACGTGATGACCTACGGCTTCGCCGACAACGCCGACGTGCGCGCCGAGGACGTGGAGCAGGAAGCCGGGCGCATGCGTTTCACCCTGCGCCTGCCCGAGGACGTCAGCATCCCGGTGACGCTGGCCCTGCCGGGTCGCCACAACGTGCAGAACGCGCTGGCCGCCGCCGCCGTTGGCTGGCAGCTCGGCGTGTCGCCGGAGAACATCGCCGCCGCGCTGGAGAAGTTCGCCGGCATCGGGCGCCGCTTCAACGATCTGGGCGAAGTCGCCACCGCCGCCGGCGCGCGCGTGCGCCTGGTGGACGACTACGGCCATCACCCGAAGGAACTGGCCGCGGTGTTCGCCGCGGCACGCGGCGGCTGGCCGGACAAGCGCCTGGTGGTCGCGTTCCAGCCGCACCGCTACAGCCGTACCCGGGACCAGTTCGATGCATTCGCCGCGGTGCTGTCGGAAGCCGACGCGCTGGTGCTGAGCGAGGTGTATCCGGCCGGCGAGGCGCCGATTGCCGGTGCCGACGCCAAGTCGCTGGCGCGCGCCATCCGCGCGCGCGGCCGCAACGAGCCGGTGGTGGTCAGCCAGGTCGCCGATCTGATTGACGTGCTGCCGGACGTGCTGCGTGACGGCGATCTGCTGCTGCTGATGGGTGCTGGCGACATCGGCCACATCTCCCAGCAGATCGCGGCGCACGGTTTCGTGGATCCCAACGGCGCGAAGGCGCAACAACACTCATGAGCAAGTTTTCGTTCCCGCCACCGCGCGTCACCGACCCGGCCCGTTTCGGCCGCGTCGCCGTGCTGCTGGGTGGTACTTCCAGCGAAGCCGAGGTTTCGCGCGACTCCGGCCGCAACGTGCTGGACGCGCTGCGCGCGCGCGGCATCGACGCCACCGCCGTGGATGGCATTCCCGCCCTGGCCGAGGCGCTGGTGCAGCGCCGCTTCGATCGCGTCTTCAATATCCTGCACGGCCACAAGGGTGGCGGCGAGGACGGCGTGGTGCAGGGCCTGATGGAAGCCTTCGGCATGCCGTACACCGGTTCGCCGGTGCTCGGCTCGGCCCTGAGCATGGACAAGGTGCGCACCAAGCAGGTCTGGCTGTCGCTGGGCCTGCCGACGCCGCGCTATGTGCGCCTGCTGAAGGGCGACGACGTGCACGCCGCAGCCCGCGAGCTGGGCCTGCCGGTGATCGTCAAGCCGGCCAACGAGGGTTCCAGCGTGGGCGTGACCCGGGTGTTCCAGGACAGCGATCTGGATGCCGCCGTGGAGCTGGCCATCCGTTACGACGGCGAACTGCTGATGGAGCAGCTGATCGAAGGTGACGAACTGACCGTAGGCATCCTTGGCGGGGTCGCGCTGCCGTCGATCCGGATCGTGCCCAAGGGGCAGTGGTACGACTACCACGCCAAGTACGTGGCCGAGGACACCCAATACCTGTGCCCCGGCCTGGAGGGCGACGACGAGAGCGAGATCCGGCGCATCGCGCTGGCCGCGTTCCAGGCGGCCGGTTGCCGCGGCTGGGGCCGCGTCGACGTGATGCGCGATCGCGCCAGCGGCCGCTTCTACCTGCTGGAAGTGAACACCGCGCCGGGCATGACCAGTCATTCGCTGGTGCCCAAGGCGGCGGGGCAGGCTGGCCTTGATTTCCAGGAACTGTGCTGGCGCATCCTGGAACAGACGCTGCCGGAGGTGGTCGGCTGATGAACGCCGTGCTGCGCATCCTCGCCTGGCTGCTGGCCGTCGCGCTCGTCGCATTGCCGGTGGTGGCGGTGGTCAACGGCTGGATCGGCGCCGATCGCTGGCCGCTGACCCGGTTGCGCGTGCACGGCGAGTTCGAGCGCGTGGATCCGGCGCAGCTGCGCGCGGTGGTGCTGCCGTACGCCCAGCGCGGGTTCTTCGCGGTGCGGTTGCAGGAAGCGCAGGACGCGGTGGAACAGCTGCCCTGGGTCGAGCGCGCGGAAGTGCGCAAGCGCTGGCCCGACGTGATGGAGATCAGCATCGTCGAGCACCGGCCGTTCGCGCGCTGGGGCAAGGATCGCCTGCTGTCCGAGCACGGTCGCCTGTTCCCGACGCCGAAGGCCCTGCAGGATCTGAAACTGCCGCAGCTCGGCGGGCCGGATTCGCAGGTCAGGGAAGTGGTGTCGCTGTACAACGAAGCCCGCCAGTTGTTCGCGCCGCTCGGCTTGAACGTGGAAACGCTGACCATGGATCGGCGTGGCAGCTGGACCCTCACCCTGGGCAACGGCACCGAAGTGGTGATTGGACGCGCCGACGCCCGTCCGCGCCTGAGCCGCTTCGTGCGCATGCTCCCGCAGATCCTCGCCCGCCAGGACCAACCGCTGCTGCGCGCCGACCTGCGTTACACCAATGGTTTCGCGCTCAGCTGGGGCGCTGTGAAGCCGGCAGTCGGGAATCGGGAATCGGGAATCGAAGCAACGATTTCCGATTTCCCACCAACCGTCGCGCGCATCGTTCCTGATCCTGGAGCGCTTTCCTCCATTCCCCATTCCCCATTCCCCATTCCCGGTCTCGCAACATGAATCGCAAGGGCGACAAATCGCTGATCGTCGGTCTCGACATCGGCACCTCCAAGGTCACCGCACTGGTGGGCGAGTACGCCCCCGGCAATCCGATCGAAGTGATCGGCATCGGCTCGCATGAATCGCGCGGGCTGAAGCGGGGCGTGGTGGTCGACATCGAATCGACCGTGCAGTCGATCCAGCGCGCGGTCGAGGAAGCCGAGCTGATGGCCGGCTGCGAGATCCGCTCGGTCTACGCCTCGATCTCCGGCAACCACGTGCAGTGCCGCAATTCGCCCGGCATCGTGCCGATCCGCGACGGCGAGGTGACCTGGGGTGATCTGGACCGCGTGCTGGAAGCGGCCAAGGCGGTGGCGATCCCGGCTGATCAGAAAATCCTCCACGCCATCCCGCGCGAGTACAAGCTGGACAACTCGCAGGAAGGCATCCGCAATCCTGTGGGCATGACCGGCGTGCGCCTGGAAGTGGATGCGCACCTGGTGTTCTGCGCACAGTCGGCCGCCGCCAACATCAGCAAGTGCGTGCAGCGCTGCGGCCTGCAGATCGACGACCTGATCTTTTCGTCATTGGCCTCCAGTGTCGCCGTGCTTACCAGCGACGAGCGCGAACTCGGCGTGGTGCTGGTCGACCTGGGTGCGGGCACCACCGATCTGGCGGTGTTCATGCAGGGTGCGATCTGCCACACCGCCTCGCTGCCGATCGCCGGCGACCAGGTCACCAACGACATCGCGCACATGCTGCGCACGCCGACCCCGGAAGCCGAGCAGATCAAGGTGCGCTATGCCTGCGCGCTGGCCCAACTGGCCACCGCCGAGGAAAGCATCCAGGTGCCCAGCGTGGGCGATCGCCCGCCGCGCCGCCTGCCGCGCCATTCGCTGGCGCAGGCGGTGCAGCAGCGCTACGAGGAAATCTTCGAGATGGTCCAGGCCGAACTGCGCCGCTCCGGCTTCGAGGAGCGCGTGCGCGCGGGCATGGTCCTGACCGGCGGCGCTTCCAAGATGGAAGGCGTGGTCGAACTGGCCGAGGAAATGCTGCAGATGCCGGTGCGCGTGGGCATCCCCCAGCACGTCACCGGCCTGGGCGAAGTCGTCGGCAACCCGGTCCACGCCACCGGCGTCGGCCTGCTGCTGATGGGCAGCCAGATCGAACACCCGCGGCGGCCGTCACTGCCCACGGGCAAGGCCGGCAGCTGGTTCAAGAAGATCCAGAACTGGTATCGCGGTGAGTTCTGACGGCCGGGAATCGGGAATAGGGAATCGATAGTCGTAGAAGCAAAAGCAAGACAGCGGCAGGTTGGAAAGAAGCAAGGCGCGGCAGGCAGGCAGAGACGTAGTTCATTGGCGGTACGCAACACCACTTAAAACACAACAACTCGCCGGAAACGGCATGGGCAGAGGGAAAGCACTTTCGATTCCCGATTCCCCATTCCCGATTACCGGCCCAAAGAGGACAACGGACATGGCACATTTTGAACTGGTTGAAAAGATGGCTCCGAATGCGGTGATCAAGGTCATTGGCGTGGGCGGCGGCGGCGGCAACGCGGTGGCGCACATGGTCAACGGCAGCGTGGACGGCGTGGAATTCATCACCGCCAACACCGATTCGCAGGCGATCAAGAACTGCGGCGCCAAGCTGCAGCTGCAACTCGGCGGCAACGTCACCAAGGGCCTGGGCGCGGGCGCGAATCCGGAAGTCGGCCGCCAGGCCGCGCTGGAAGATCGCGAGCGCATCATCGAGGCGCTGGACGGCGCCGACATGGTGTTCATCACCGCCGGCATGGGCGGCGGCACCGGCACCGGCGCCGCGCCGGTGGTGGCGCAGCTGGCCAAGGAGATGGGCATCCTGACCGTGGCCGTGGTCACCAAGCCGTTCCCGTTCGAAGGCCGTCGCCGCATGCAGGTGGCGCTGAAGGGCATCGAGGAACTGAGCCACCACTGCGACTCGCTGATCACCATCCCGAACGAAAAGCTGATCACCGTGCTGGGCCGCAACGCGACCATGATCCAGGCGTTCCGCGCCGCCAACGACGTGCTGCTCGGGGCCGTGCAGGGCATCGCCGACCTGATCGTGCGTCCGGGCCTGATCAACGTCGACTTCGCCGACGTGCGCACCGTGATGAGCGAAATGGGCCTGGCGATGATGGGCACCGGCCACGCCCGCGGCGATGACCGCGCGCAGGCCGCCGCCGAGAGCGCCATCCAGAACCCGCTGCTGGACGACGTCAACCTGTCCGGCGCCAACGGCATCCTGGTCAACATCACCGCCGGTCCGGACTTCACCATGGCCGAGTTCGACGAAGTCGGCCGCACCATCGAAGGCTTCGCCTCCGAGGACGCGACCGTGGTGGTCGGCACCGTGCTGGATCCGGACATGCAGGACGAGGTCCGGGTGACCGTGGTCGCCACCGGCCTGAACCGCGCCGTCGCCCGCCAGCCAGTGGGCCGTGGCCTGGATCGCGAGCCGGTGCGCGCACCGATCAAGCTGGTCCGCGACGCGACCACCGGCCTGCCGGCGTTCGACGCGATGGCCAATGTCGATCCGGTGGCCGACGCCGTCGGCGGCCTGGGCCTGCGCCGTGGTTCGGCGGCTCCGGCGAGCGCGCCGGCCGCGTCGTCTGCCCCGGCGGCGGCCGACCTGCCCGCGGACTACCTGGACATCCCGGCGTTCCTGCGCCGACAGGCGGACTGACCTCCGCCTCCTGAAACACCCTCCCGCCGGTCCGGGGGAGGGCGCGGTACCGCCATGTCCCTTCGCTGCCGGGCCTGCCCGGCCCGGCAGCCCTTTCCGTCCCCGTCGGGAAATCGGACAGGTTCGCGCGGCATTGTTTCAGCCGTGGGACAAAGCAATTCTTCCGTTAAGATTCAGCTAATTGCGTGCTATTCTCGCCGCTCTTGGTCAGCACCTTCACCTCGGTCCCCCTCCGATGGCCCAGCAACGCACCCTCAAGAACGTGATCCGCGCCACCGGCGTGGGCCTGCACAGCGGCGAAAAGGTCTACATGACGCTGCGTCCGGCCCCGGTGAACACCGGCGTCGTGTTCCGGCGCGTGGATCTGGAGCCGGTGGTGGAAATGCCGGCCAGCGCCGAACTGGTCACCGAGACTACGCTGTGCACGGGCCTGAGCTGCGACGGCGCCAAGGTGCAGACGGTCGAACACCTGATGTCCGCGCTGGCGGGTCTGGGCGTGGACAACGTCTACGTCGAGCTGTCCTCGGCCGAACTGCCGATCATGGACGGTTCCGCCGGCCCCTTCGTGTTCCTGCTGCAGTCCGCCGGCATCGCCGAGCAGAATGCGCCCAAGCGCTTCATCCGCATCAAGTCGCCGGTGGAAGTCACCGAGGGCGACAAGGTGGCGCGCTTCGATCCCTACGAGGGCTTCCGGGTGGGCTTCACGGTCAAGTTCGATCACCCGATGATTCCGGCCTCGCAGTCGCGCGCCGAAGTCGAGTTCTCCACCGGCGCCTACATCAAGGAAGTCGCGCGCGCGCGCACCTTCGGCTTCATGCGCGACCTGGAGTACATGCGCGAGCGCAACCTAGGCCTGGGCGGTTCGATGGACAACGCCATCGTGCTGGACGAGTTCCGGGTCCTCAACGACGACGGCCTGCGCTACGCCGACGAATTCGTCCGCCACAAGATCCTCGACGCCATCGGCGATCTCTATCTCGCCGGCCGCCCGATCCTGGGCGCCTACGAGGGCTACAAGTCCGGGCACGCCCTGAACAACAAGCTGGTGCGGGCCCTGCTGGCCCAGCCGGAGGCGTGGGAAGAGGTCACTTTCGAGGATGCCCGCCATCCTTCGCCGGTGCTGTACGGCACCCCCGCCACCGCGGCGGCCTGAGTCCCACCAGCTCCCTCCGATCGCTTTCCGGTGAAACCGTATTCGAAAGGATGCGGCGTCGCCGCATTGTCGTTTGTGTGATTCAGGTCAAATTTCTGGCCTGAATTTAACTAATTATTAACTTTCAACTAACGACCCGGGTCGCCATGCCCGGTACCATGCCTTGCCTTCGCGTCGCGGGCTAGCGCTTCCGCCCGCCGCGCCGGTTGTCAGGAGCAGTACCTCCTCCGGCGGAGTCCGGAGATTCCAAGGATGCCAGGACAGCCGCCAGCGCCTTGCGTGAGGCTTCCGGAACAGGTGGTGCCGTTGTTTCTGCCCGAAGATTCGGGTGGAGCGGGGCGGTTGTTGTTTTGACGGTCACCTCGGTCACCGTCAGTCCGACGGATCGGGCGGCATCAAGCAGTTCGACGGAGGCGAGCCGGAGTTTGGCGCGCCACACGGGGGAGTCGACGATAAAAACGAGCCGTTCGCCGGCCACATTCGCCAAACGGCAATGGGGAGCCAGGGCGGGCGGGAGACAGGGGCGAAGTTGCTGTTCAAGGGCGTCGAGCCAGAGGGCACGACGCACCGGGTCGGCGGCAGCATCCGTCAGCGCGGCCTGGAGGGCCGGTTGCGGAGTGCTTGCGCCACGCGGCTTGGACTTCGAATCAGACATCGGTATCTATGGCTTTTCAAAACATCGTAAACAATTCGCGCGCCTGGTTGGCCAATCATCTCGCCGGCCCCGCCTACAAGGCGCGCAGTCTGGTCCACGCAAGACCGCTCACCACCGCCGCCTGTCTGCTCGCCGTTGGCCTGGTCGCCGGCCTGGCCGGACGCAGCGCGATGGGCATGGCCCAGGTCTCGCTCCTGCAGGCCAAGACCGAGCGCCAGGACGCCGAACTCGAGCAGGTCCGCCGCGGCGCCCAGCAGGAAATCAACGCCATGGCCGCGCGCCTGGGCGAACTGCAGGCGCAGGCCAACCGCCTCAACGCGCTGGGCGACCGCCTGACCCGCATGGGGCAGTTGCAGGACGGCGAGTTCGATTTCGAGGAGCCGGTGGGCGTCGGCGGCAACGATGCCGTCTACGACATGTCGCCGTCCGAACTGGACAAGGGCGTCAGCCAGCTCGAACGCCAGTTCGCCGCCTCCGGCCAGCAGCTGTCGGTGCTCGAAGCGCTACTGTTCAACCGTGAGCTGGACAAGAACGCGACTCCGTCGCGCATGCCCATCGCCAACAGCTACATCACCTCCGGCTTCGGTGGCCGCGCCGATCCGTTCGGCGGCGGTGGCCAGTACCACAAGGGCATCGACTTCAAGGCCAGCGTGGGCGACCCGGTGCTGGCCGTGGCCGACGGCGTGGTCAGCTTCGCCGGCATCAAGGGCGGCTACGGCAACGTGGTCGACGTTGATCACGGCAACGGCTACGTCACCCGTTACGCGCACAACTCCCGCCTGGTGGTGAAGTCCGGCGACCTGGTGCGGGTCGGCCAGGAAGTGGCCAAGGCCGGTTCCACCGGCCGCTCGACCGGCGCCCATGTGCACTTCGAAGTCTGGGAAAACGGCCGCGTGGTCAACCCGCGCAAGTTCCTCGGCGACGGTCCCACCCCGGTCGGCAAAATCAAGCGGGGCTGAGCTTCGGGAGGGGCTTCCGGCAGGGTTGATTCCCCCGGGGGCGCCCCAAGCTACAATACGGTGTTGCCAGACAGGGCGCAGTGCGCCCTGTTTCGTTTTGGGGTCCCGCTCGCCGGCCTGTTCGCGACGGCCCCGACGCTCATTTCCAACCGGTTCCTTACATGATCAACAACTTGCTTACCCGTGTCTTTGGCAGCCGCAACGAACGCCTGCTGAAGCAGCTCCAGCGCAGCGTCGGCAAAATCAATGCCCTGGAACCGGAGATGGAGAAGCTCTCCGACGACGAGCTCAAGGCCAAGACCCCTGAATTCCAGAAGCGCGTCGCCGACGGCGAGTCGCTGGACAAGATCCTGCCCGAAGCGTTCGCCGTCTGCCGTGAAGCCAGCCGCCGCGTGCTGGGCATGCGCCACTACGACGTGCAGCTGATCGGCGGCATGGTGCTGCACCTGGGCAAGATCGCGGAAATGCGCACCGGTGAAGGCAAGACCCTGGTCGCGACCCTGCCGGTCTACCTCAACGCGCTGGAAGGCAAGGGCGTGCACGTGGTGACCGTCAACGACTACCTGGCCCGCCGCGACTCGGCCTGGATGGGCCGCCTGTACAACTGGCTGGGCCTGTCGGTCGGCGTGGTCTACCCGGGCATGCCGCACAGCGACAAGCATTCGGCGTATGCCGCCGACATCACCTACGGCACCAACAACGAATTCGGTTTCGACTACCTGCGCGACAACATGGCGATGGCCAAGGAGGACCGCTTCCAGCGCGGCCTGCACTACGCCATCGTCGACGAAGTCGACTCCATCCTGATCGACGAGGCGCGCACCCCGCTGATCATCTCCGGTCCGGCCGACGAATCCCCCGAGCTGTACCTGCGCGTCAACCAGATCGTGCCGAAGCTGGTCAAGCAGGAAAGCGAGGAAGGCGAGGGCGACTTCTGGGTCGACGAGAAGGGCAAGCAGGTCCACCTGTCCGAGGCAGGCATGGAGCACGCCGAGGCGCTGCTGCTGCAGGCCGGCATCCTGAAGGACGAGGAAGACAGCCTGTACGGCGCCAACAACCTCACCGTGGTGCACCACCTCAACGCCGCGCTGCGCGCGCACGCGATCTACCAGCGTGACGTGGACTACATCGTGCGCGACGGTGAAGTGGTGATCGTCGACGAGTTCACCGGCCGCACCCTGCCGGGCCGCCGCTGGTCCGACGGCCTGCACCAAGCGGTGGAAGCGAAGGAAGGCGTGCCGGTCCAGCGCGAGAACCAGACGCTGGCCAGCATCACCTTCCAGAACCTGTTCCGCATGTACAAGAAGCTGTCCGGCATGACCGGTACGGCGGACACCGAAGCCTACGAATTCCAGAGCATCTACGGCCTGGAAGTGATCGTCATCCCGACCCACCGCCCGACCGTGCGCAAGGATTCGCCCGACCAGGTGTTCCTCAACCGCAAGGGCAAGTTCAACGCGGTGCTGGCCGACATCCAGGACTGCTACCAGCGCGGCCAGCCGGTGCTGGTCGGCACGACCTCGATCGAAACCTCCGAGATGCTGTCGGAGTTCCTGACCAAGTCCGGCGTCCCGCACGAAGTGCTCAACGCCAAGCAGCACGAGCGCGAAGCGCACATCGTCGCGCAGGCGGGTCGTTCCGGCGCGGTCACCATCGCCACCAACATGGCCGGCCGCGGTACCGACATCGTGCTGGGCGGTTCGCTGGAAGTGGAACTGGAGCAACTGCCGGAAGACGCCACCGACGCCGATCGCCAGCGGGTCAAGGCCGAATGGCAGCAGCGCCACGAAGCGGTCAAGGCCGCCGGCGGCCTGCACATCATCGGCACCGAGCGCCACGAATCCCGCCGCATCGACAACCAGCTGCGTGGCCGTTCCGGCCGCCAGGGCGATCCGGGTTCGTCCCGCTTCTACCTGTCGCTGGAAGACAACCTGATGCGCATCTTCGCCTCGGACTGGGTCCAGAAGGCGATGAAGCTGATCGGCATGAAGGAAGACGACGTGATCGAGGATCGCCTCGTCAGCCGCCAGATCGAAAAGGCCCAGCGCAAGGTCGAGGCGCACAACTTCGACATCCGCAAGAACCTGCTGGATTTCGACGACGTCAACAACGACCAGCGCAAGGTCATCTATTCCCAGCGCGACGAACTGCTGGAAGCCGATTCGGTGAAGGACAACATCGACGGTATCCGCGGCGACGTGGTCGCCGAGACGGTGGGCCGCTTCGTGCCACCGAACTCGGTGGACGATCAGTGGGATCTGGCCGGCCTGCAGCGCGAGCTGGAAGAGGAAATGGCGCTGGCCCTGCCGGTCACCGCCTGGCCGAAGGAAGCCGAGGAACTGGACGCCGAAGCGATCGAACAGCGTGTGCAGGACGCGATGAACCGCCACTTCGACGAGAAGGAAACGGTCATCGGCGGCGAGACCATGCGCGCGCTGGAAAAACACATCATGCTGACCGTGCTGGACAAGAACTGGAAGGAACACCTGGCGCGCATGGATTACCTGCGGCAGGGCATCCACCTGCGCGGCTACGCGCAGAAGCAGCCGAAGCAGGAGTACAAGAAGGAAGCCTTCGAGCTGTTCTCGGACATGCTGGAGCGGGTCAAGCGCGAAGTCGTGACCCTGCTGGCGCGCGTGCGCATTCGCACCGAGGAGGAAGTGGCGGCGCTGGAAGCGCAGGAGCGCGCGATGGCCGAAGCGCAGGCCCGGCAGATGCAGTTCCAGCACGCCGACGCCGGCGGCTACAGCGCCGACGAGGAAGCCGCACAGGCCCAGGCCGCGCAGGCCGGCCGCCCGGTGGCGATGCCGGCCGATGCCGGTCCCAAGGTCGGCCGCAACGATCCCTGCCCCTGCGGCAGCGGCAAGAAGTTCAAGCACTGCCACGGCCAGTTGGCCTGATACGACGGCAGTCGGTGAAGAAAAACAGGCGCCTCGAGGCGCCTGTTTTTTTTGGGGGTGTCGGGGTTGCCCCCATCCGCCTTCGGCACCTTCCCCCGCGTGCGGGGGAAGGGGGCAGGGGCAGATCGCGAGTGGGGAGTCGGGGAGAGGCGGGTCGGCAGGTATCGTTGGCTTCCGGCTTCCGGCTTCCTCGCGACTCCCGACTCCCGACTCCCGACTCCCGACTCCCGACTCCCGACTCCCGACTCCCGACTCCCGACTCCCGCGACCGCTGGCCGCTGGCCGCTGGCGCTCCCGAGTGAAGTCTCCCCGCCCCCGAAGTCGTCCCAACCCCTCCTTCCCCCGCTTGCGGGGGAAGGTGCCGAAGGCGGATGGGGGCAAGCCCTGAAACCGTGACCCACCGCATTTGCATTTGCGCGGAAATACCCGGCAAGCTTCGGCCATGTCCTCCGAACCTCTGCGATCCATCCACGTCGTGGCCGGCGTCATCAGCGACGCCCGCGGCCGCATCCTGCTGGCCCGCCGCACCGAGGGCCGTGATCTGGCCGGTCGCTGGGAGTTTCCCGGCGGCAAGCGCGAGGCCGGCGAAACCGAGGCCGAGGCGCTGATTCGCGAACTGCAGGAAGAACTCGGCATCACCGCCGAAATCGGCGAACCCATCATCAACGTGCCCCAGCAGTACCCCGACAAACGCCTGCGCCTGGACGTGCGCCGGGTACTGTCCTGGAAGGGCAATCCGCGTGGACACGAGGGACAGGCGCTGGCCTGGGTGGCGCCGGAGAAACTTCCGCGCTACGTGATGCCGCCGGCCGACCGCCCGGTGGTGGCGGCGCTGCTGCACCCGGATCGCTACCTGGTCACCCCGTCGCCGGCGGACGTCGACGACGAGACCTGGCTCGGCGCGTTGCAACGGGCGCTGGAGTCGGGCGTCCGCCGCCTGCAACTGAGAATGCCCGGGGTCGATGCGGAACGCCGTCGCCGACTGGCGCGCGCGGCGGTGGAGGCCAGTCAGCGGGCCGGCGTCGAGGTGCTGATCAATTCCGACATCGGCCTGGCACGCGAGCTGGGCGCGGGCGTGCACCTGCGCGCGGCGCAACTGCCGGAACTGTCGGTGCGGCCGCTGCCCGATGCGCAGCCGGTCGCCGCGTCCTGCCATACCGGCGAGGAACTGCGCCGTGCCGAGGACCTGGGCTGCGATTTCGCGGCGCTGGGCAGCGTGCGGGAAACGGCCAGCCATCCGGGCGGCAGCGTGCTGGGCTGGGAGGGATTCGCGCGCCTTCGCGAAGCGGTGTCGCTGCCGATCTACGCCATCGGCGGCCTGCAGCCGGACCATATCCTGGAAGCCCGCCAGCATGGCGCGCAGGGAATCGCCGCCATCCGCGGACTCTGGGCGGACTGAAGAAGTATCGGGGCGCGCTCGGCGCCGGCTCTAGGCGGATTCGCCGACGGCGGCGGCCAGGCGGCGGTAACGGGCATCCAGTTCCCCCACCGCGGCCTCCAGGCGGTCGATGTGACCGTCGTTGACCACGATGTCGTCGGCCAGCGCCAGGCGCTGGTCGCGATGCGCCTGTGCGTCCAGCATGCGTTCGGCCAGCGCGGCATCGATGCCGTCGCGCTGCATCAGGCGCGCCTTCTGCACCGCGCGCGGCACGTCGACCACCAGGATGCGGGAAAGCCAGGGATAGGCGGCGCGGCCGCTGCCTTCAGTCAATAGCGGAATGGTGGCGATGGCGTAGGGACTCTCAGCCGCCTGGCAGAGCGCCTGCATGCGTTCGCGGATGCGTGGGTGGAGGATGCCTTCGAGCACCCGGCGTTCGCTTTCGTTGCCGAACACGCGTGCGCGCAGGACCGCGCGATCCAGCCGGCCATCGGCCTGCAACACTTCCGTACCGAACCGGGCCGCGACTTCGGCCAGCGCGGGCTGGCCCGGCTCGACGATTTCCCGCGCCACCCGGTCGGCATCGGCGATGCCCACGCCGCGCGCGGCGAAGGCCCGCTCCAGCGCGCTTTTCCCGGACGCCACGCCGCCGGTCAATCCGATCACGTATTCGCTCATGCGCCCATTATTGGCCGGAACCGCCACGTTGTAGAGCGGAGCATGCTCCCCTGGCGTCGCCCCCAGCCGAGCAAGCTCGGCTCTACACGCTGCGTCCTTCCCCCCCCGCCTGCGGGGGAAGGTGCCCGAAGGGCGGATGGGGCCAAGCGGGAAGGTCGGGCTCAATCGCCCAGCCGAGCAAGCTCGGCTCTACACGCTGCGCCCTTCCCCCGCCTGCGGGGGAAGGTGCCCGAAGGGCGGATGGGGGCAAGCGGGAAAGTCAGACTCGAACGCCCAGCCGAGCAAGCTCGGCTCTACACGCTGCCCCCTTCCCCCGCCTGCGGGGGAAGGTGCCCGTAGGGCGGATGGGGGCCAGCGGGAAGGTCGGGCTTAATCGCCCAGCCGAGCAAGCTCGGCTCTACACGCTGCATCCTTCCCCGCCTGCGGGGGAAGGTGCCCGAAGGGCGGATGGGGGCCAAGCGCGAAATCAGGCCGAATCGACCCAGCCGAGCAACCCCGGCTCTACCGGAAGCCGGCGAAACGCAGATAGGCGTCGATCAGATCCTGGCCCCAGAAAAACACCACCCAGCCGGCGATGGCCAGATAGGGACCAAACGGAATGGGCGTGGCGCGGTCGCGGCCCTTCGCCGCCAGCCAGACCGAACCGATGATGGCGCCCACCAGCGAGGACAGCAGGATGGTGGGCAGGACGCCCTTCAGGCCAACCCAGGCGCCGATGGCCGCCAGCAGCTTGAAATCGCCGTGGCCCATGCCTTCCTTGCCGGTCAGCTGCTTGAACAGCCACCACACCGACCACAGCGACACGTAGCCGGCAATCGCGCCCAGCACCGCCGCCTTGGGCACCATGTAGAGGTTTTCCAGGCTGGCGATCAGGCCCAGCCACATCAGCGGCAGGGTCAGTTGATCGGGCAGCAGGCGGGTACGCAGGTCGATGCCCGACAGCGCCACCAGGAAGCAGCTGAGCAGCGAGGCGCCGAATCCCTGCCAGCCAAAGCCGAAGCGCCACACCGACGCGACCACCAGCAGGGCGGTGAGCAGTTCCACCAGCGGATACTGCACGGAAATCGGCGCCTTGCAGTGGCGGCACTTGCCGCGCAGGGCGAGCCAGCTGATCAGCGGGATGTTCTCGAACCAGGCCAGCTTGTGCTTGCAGTGCGGGCAGTGCGAACTCTCGACCACGATGCCGGGGGGCGGCGGGTCGTAGATTTCCGGTTCCTCGAGGATCTCGCGCGCATCGCGCCGCCATTGCCAGTCCAGCTTGCGCGGCAGGCGCAGGATGACCACGTTGAGGAAGCTGCCCACCAGCAGGCCCAGGCCGGCCGCGACCGGAAAGCCGAGGCCGGGATGTTGATCGAGGAATGCCACGAATTATCCGACCGTCATCGCCAGCTTGAAGATGGGCAGGTACATGCCGATCACCATGCCGCCGACCAGGACGCCGATGACCACCATGATGAAGGGCTCGATGAGGCTGGACAGCGCATCCACTGAATTGTTGACTTCCTGCTCGTAGTATTCGGCCACCTTGAACAGCATGGTGTCCAGCGCGCCGGCCTCCTCGCCGATGGCGGTCATCTGCACCACCATGTGCGGGAACAGCGCGGTCTGCTTCATCGCCACGTTCAACGGGTAGCCCACGGCCACGTCGTCGCGCATGCGGTGCACGGCCTTCTCGTAGACCGTATTGCCGGTGGCGCCGGCCACGGTGTCCAGCGCCTCGACCAGCGGCACGCCGGCCTTGAAGGTGACCGCGGTGGTGCGGGCGAAACGCGCCACCGAGGAATTGTGCATGATCTGGCCGACCACCGGCACCTTCAGGATCATGCGGTCGACGAAGTGCTGGAAGGCCGGGGACCGCTTGAAGCTGAAGACCGTCACCACGATGCCGACCAGCGCGATCAGCAGCAACGCCCACCACCAGGCCACCATGAAGCGGGACGCGGCGACGATCAGCTTGGTGAAGGCGGGCAGATCCGCGCCGAAGCTCTTGAAGGTCTCCTCGAACTGCGGCACCACGAACACCAGCAGGATGGCGCTGACCAGGATCGCCACCGCGATCACCATGGCCGGATAGAACAGCGCCTTCTTGATCTTGCCCTTCAGCGCTTCCAGGTTTTCCTTGTAGCTGGCGATGGTGTCCAGCACCGTCTCCAGCACGCCGGCGCCTTCGCCGGCCCGGACCAGGTTGCGGTAGAGCTCGTCGAACTGGACCGGGTGCCTGGAGATCGCCTCGGTCATCGAGGAGCCGCCCTCGATGTCCGCTCGCACCTGATCCACCATCTTCTTCATGCGTGGGTTCTTCTGGCCGCCCGCGATGATGTCCAGCGAGGTCACGATCGGCACGCCGGACTTCATCATGGTCGCCATCTGGCGGCTGAAGAAGGCGATTTCCTTCGGGCTGATGGTGTGCCCCGCAGAGCCGAACAGCGGCTTGGGCTTGACCTTGACCACGTTGGGGGTGATGCCCTGCCGGCGCAGTTCGGCGCGCAGCATGTTGGCGTTCTTGGACGGCTGCTCGCCCTTCATCTTGACGCCGCGCTTGTCCACGCCTTCCCAGACGAACACGCTGAGCGGGTTCTCGCGCGGGCCCGCGGACGTGATGGCGGTCTTCTTGGCAGCGGATCGGCTGATGGACATCGGCATTTCCCCGTCCGGTTTCCCCGACCGGACTTCATTCCGCATGGTAGCGGTTTATGGCCGGAAGGGAACTCCCCCGGCCTGTGACGCGGGGCAGGGTTTGGGATCCTGCCCCGCCGGGCGCGTGGAAAGCGGAGGAGGTCGGGCCACCCGCGCGGGTCAGTCCTTGGTGACGCGGTTGATCTCGGCCAGGCTGGTCACGCCGTTGCGGACCTTCATCAGCGCCGACTGGCGCAGGTCCCGCACCCCCGCCTGCTGGGCGGCTTCGGCGATCTGCAGGGCGTTGCCGCCTTCCAGCACGATGGTGGCGATTTCTTCACTCATCGGCATCACCTGGTAGATGCCGGTGCGGCCCTTGTAGCCGCCGGTGCATTCGTCGCAGCCGACCGCGTCGTAGAGGGTGAAACCGGCGCCGATCTCCTCCTCGCTGAAGCCTTCGGCCACCAGGGCGTGGTGCGGCAGTTCCACCGGCACCTTGCACCGCGAGCACAGCCGGCGGGCCAGGCGCTGGGCGATGACCAGGGTCACCGAGCTGGTGATGTTGTAGGGCGCGATGCCCATGTTCATCAGGCGGGCGATGGTCTGCGGCGCGTCGTTGGTGTGCAGGGTGGACAGCACCATGTGGCCGGTCTGGGCCGCCTTGATGGCGATCTCGGCGGTTTCCAGATCGCGGATTTCGCCGACCATGATGATGTCCGGATCCTGGCGCAGGAAGCTGCGCAGGGCGGCGGCGAAGGTCATGCCGCGCTTGGTGTTCTGCTGCACCTGGTTGACGCCCGGCAGGCGGATTTCCACCGGGTCCTCGACCGTGGAGATGTTGCGGATCTCGTCGTTCAGGATGCCCAGCGCGGTGTACAGCGACACCGTTTTGCCCGAGCCGGTCGGGCCGGTGACCAGCACCATGCCGTAGGGCTTGTGGATGGCGTCCTCGAACAGCTTCTGCTGATCCTTCTCGTAGCCCAGCTTGTCGATGCCCAGCTTGGCCGCGCTGCCGTCCAGGATACGCAGCACCACCTTCTCGCCGAACAGGGTGGGCAGGGTACTGACGCGGAAGTCGATCTGCTTGGTCTTGCTCAGGTTGAGCTTGATGCGGCCGTCCTGCGGCACGCGCTTTTCGGCGATGTCCAGTTGCGCCATCACCTTCAGGCGGGCGGCGATGCGCTGGCTCAGTTTGACCGGCGCCTTGGCCACCTGCTTGAGGATGCCGTCGATGCGCAGGCGCACCCGGTAGTCGGTTTCGTAGGGCTCGAAGTGGATGTCCGAGGCGCCGCGCTTGATGGCGTCAACCAGCACCTTGTTGACGAACTTGACCACCGGGGTGTCGTCGCCCTTGGCGTCGACGCCGCTGTCGGCACCGGCCAGTTCGTCGTCGTTGCCGACCTCCAGGTTGTCCAGGCCCTCGTCGTCGTCGCCGCCGAAGGCGCCGGAGAGGTTGCTGCTGGCGTTGATCCATTGGTCCAGCGCCCGCCGCAGCGAATCGTCGTCGACCAGGATCGGCTCCACCACCAGGTTGGTGTGGAACTTGATCTCGTCCAGCGCATGCATCTTGTTGGTGGGGTCGGAGACCCCCACGAACAGCTTGCTGCCGCGCTTGAACAGCGGCAGCACCTGGTGCTTCTGCAGCAGTTCCTCGCTGACCAGCTTGACCGCGTTGTGGGCCGGGTCGAAGCTGGCCACGTCCAGCAGCGGCATGCCGAACTCGATGGCATTGGCCGCCGCCATCTGCGAGGCGGTGACCAGTTTCTTCTCGATGATCCACTGGGCCAGCGGCAGCCGGGCCTCGGTGGCGCTGGCCATCGCGGCGCGGGCCGCGCCTTCCTCCAGCGCGCCATCCTGGACGAGGCGGCGGGCGATACCGGTGATGCCTACCAGGTTTGCGGTGTTGACGACGGCGCTCATGTGCAGGGTTCCCGTGGTGACAAGGGGCGCCGCAAGAAGCGGGCCAGCACGAACTTTACCGCAAGCGCCTCCGCATACGCGTGGCCGGACCTCCGGCCCGGAACGACCTGCGTCACAAGCTGACGCGATACGGCAATGGCGTGAGGGCGAGACCTGCCAGTCCCGAATGTGATTGAAGTAAGCTGGGCAGGGGAAAACAGACTGGGGCGGTAATGAGGATCAGCGTCGTATTGCCGGCCAAGAACGAGGCGGGGGGACTTCCGCGGACGCTCGAACGGTTGCGAGAGGTGCTGCCGGAAGCCGAAGTCATCGTGGTGGACGACGGATCCACGGACCAGACCGCCAGCCTGGCCGCCGCCCTGGGGGCCCGCGTGCTGACCTCGCCGTATTCGATGGGCAACGGTGCGGCCATCAAGCGCGGCGCGAGGGTGGCTACCGGCGACGTCATCGTGTTCATGGATGCCGATGGCCAGCACGATCCCGCCGATGCCCGTCGCCTACTGGACAAGCTCGGTGAAGGTTACGACATGGTGGTCGGAGCCAGGAACTGGGAGGGCCAGGCGGGGGTCAGCCGTGGCCTGGCCAATACCTTCTACAACTGGCTGGCCAGCCGGATGACCGGTTTCCAGGTCAAGGATCTGACCTCCGGGTTCCGGGCCGTACGCGCGGACAGGTTCCGGGAATTCCTCTACATGTTGCCTAATGGTTTCTCCTATCCCACTACCAGCACGATGGCATTTTTTCGCAGTGCGTACGCGGTAGCCTATGAACCGATTCCGGTTGCAAGGCGAATCGGCAAGAGTCATATACGCCCAATACGCGACGGTGTGCGCTTCCTGCTAATAATTTTCAAGATTGCCACGCTGTATTCACCATTGAAGCTGTTCGCGCCTACTGCGCTGCTGTTCTTCCTGACTGGATTGGGGTACTACGGTTTTACGTTCTTCACGCAGGGCCGTTTTACCAACATGAGCGCGCTGCTATTTAGCGCTTCTGTCATCATCTTCCTCATTGGCCTGATATCGGAACAGATCACTACGCTGATGTATCGGCGTGATTCGTGAGCAGGGGCGGCAAGCGATATGAACCACCGCTTGAACGAGTCTCGCCTGTTTGGCGTCGTAGCCCCCGGAATCGGGTGGGTGCCGCCCGTTCGATACCTGCTCCGACGGGAACGCATCCTGAGGTTGCTCGCCAGGACCTCACCGGGAAGCCTTGTTGAAGTGGGTTGTGGCGCCGGCGCGCTACTGCATGAACTTGCGCGAAGACATCTCCAAGCCTTCGGGCTTGAAACTTCTCCGCGAGCCAGAGCAATGGCGACGGAAATCGCAAGGATTGGGGGCGGTAAACAGGTCATCCTTTCCGAACAGCCGCCAGAATGGGGGCACGGACATGATCTTGTTTGCTCCTTCGACGTTCTGGAGCACATCGAGGACGATGATGAGGTCATCGGGTTGTGGAGCAGCTGGCTCAAACCTGGCGGGCGTCTCTGCGTATCGGTGCCCGCGCATCGGCGGCGCTGGGGAGCAGGGGACGAATGGGCAGGGCACTGGCGGCGCTATGACCGGCGGGATCTGGAGCAGGTCCTGGAGCGGCACGGACTCGTCATTGAGTACTTCGAATGCTACGGATTCCCGCTTGCCAATCTGACCGAATGGTGGGGAGACAGGTTTTATCGCCGGTTGCTGGAGCAACGGAGTGATACACATTCGCGCGCCGAAGCCACGGCCAGTAGTGGCATCGACAGAAGCGAATATCTACGCGCATTCGGAAAAATGAATTCACTCGCTGGCAGGCTCGGCCTACGCATTGCCATGTGGCTGCAGGCCGCTACCCGAGGGACCGACTGGGGAAGCGGTTACCTGGTACTGGCCAGAAAGCCATGAAAGGCGCACGCATCATCCTCTATGCGGCTGCGCTGTTGTTGGCCGCCTACTTCGTTTTGTTCGCCATCCGTGCACTGGATGCGAATGCCATTGCTCAGGCATTCTCCTCGCCAGCACAGGTATTGGCGATCGTGGTGGCTTCACTTATGTATGCCGGCATCATTCCGGTGACGGGCTGGGCCTGGAGTCGTCTTTTGGCAGGACAGTCGGAACAACGGAACGGCGCGGATCTGGCCGTCATCCTCGGCCTTACCCAGTTGGCCAAGTACGTACCGGGCAATGTGGCGCAGCACGCTACGCGGGCGGCTTTGGCCTTGCGTTCGGGTTTACGGGCACAGGCGTACTTCAGTACCTTGGCGCAGGAAACTTTGCTGGCCGTCGCGGCGAGTCTGATGGTTGGATTTGCACTACTGGCTTGGTCCGGACATCGGATGGAGCAACTCCCGCCATCGACAGAAGGATGGTTGTCTCTGGTCGCTGTAGCGCTTGGTGCCGCCGTGATCTTGCTGGCATCGGTGCGCTTGAAGCCTGAGGAACTGCATCGTCGCAGGGGTTGGGCCTGGAAAGCGCTGGCGTTGGCGGGTGGTCTTCCAGGACCGTCGATTACCTTGCTTGCGTTGGCCGCATATATCTTCAACTATCTGATTATCGGCATTGGTCTTTGGATCCTAAGTATTTACTCAGGCGCCGGATTGAGCTTCTCTCTGGTGACTGCTGCGTTCGCGCTGTCATGGGCATTGGGGTTCCTGGCTCCCGGGGCGCCGGCAGGTCTCGGAGCGCGCGAAGGCATCATGTTACTTTTGCTTCAGGGGGCCGCCCCTCCTGAGCGCTTGGCTGTCTTCGTGTTGCTTGCACGCTTGGTTACCGTACTGGGAGATCTGATTTGCTTTGCCGTTGCAAGCATTCTCAGTACACGACGGACCACAATCGGACCTCCATGAAAACTCAACTGGAAAGTACTGGCGAGCGCATGATCGAAGATGCATATGCGCAAACACCGGAAGGTCGTGTCATTTTGATGATGCACCTGGCCAGTTACGGGTTCGCTGAGAAATACTGCAATGGCAAGGATGTCCTGGACCTTGGGTGCGGCAGCGGCTACGGAACAGCACGAATCGCCGGGGTAGCGCGATCAGCTTGCGGCGTGGATGTCTCCAAAGACGCAGTGGCGTTTGCGCAAGCACGGCATGCTTCATCCAATCTGGCCTATCGAACGATTGAGGCGGACTCGCCACTGCCTTTCGATGACAGCAAGTTTGATGTGGTGTTGTCGTTCCAGGTTATCGAACATGTCAAGGACGATAGCTCATATCTTCTTGAGGCGCGCCGCGTGCTTAGGCCGCGCGGCATCATAATTGTGATTACACCTGATCGAAGGCACCGTCTATTGCCATGGCAGAGACCCTGGAATCGCTGGCATCTTCGTGAATACTCGCGAGCGGATCTGGAAGAGAAGGTAGGTCATGTATTTGGGATTGAGGAGTCCCTGCGGTTGGGGGCTGCATGGGAAACATCGGGTATAGAGATAAGAAGATGCCGAAAGCTCATGTGGTTAACCCTTCCCTTGACGCTCCCGTTCATACCCGAGCGCCTCCGGCTTGCGGGCTTGAATCTCTTGCATTCCATGCGGAAGGCCCCCGAGATTGTCCGTTCGATTGACGAAACTCCCGTGGCTGCTGATCCAATGGATCTCTCAAAAATTCTAATCGAGCGAGATCCACCCTATTCGATGAATCTCGTTCTGGTAGCCAGGAAGCAGGGCCAGGGCTAATGAGAATTTATGTTGCCGGCGTTGCCCTGCGCGGGAGTGGGTATCCGAATGCGGAGCGAACCGTAGCCTTGCTGCAAAGAAGTGGATTGTGCGAGGTGGAAGACCATGCGGACTGGCTCCCGCCGGATGCGCGGCTCTGGAGGCTGGTAGGTAGCGGCTGGATTGAACGTGCAGCCCTGTTGATCGGACTGGTATTGCGCGGTGGCCGGCAAGCTATTTCGCTCTGGGCACGTGCGAGGAAGGGCGATTTGGCGTACGTACCTTATCCGGCACCATTTACCTTGTGGTGGCTTTCATTCGTCCCTGAGCATGTGCGCCCTCGCTGCGTGGCTGATGTATACATCTCGCTCTGGGATTCTCTGGCGCGTGATCGAACACGAGGGACGCAAAAGAGTTTGGCCGTTAGAGCCATTTTCCACGTGGAGCGCAGGGCACTTCGTGCCGCCCATGTGGTTGTCGCAGACACGACATTAAATAAACGCCGTCTTTCCAGTGACTTCGGGATAGAAACGTGCAGGCTACGCGCGTTTCCTTTGGCAATAAACGCAGATCCTTTCTTGGTCATGCGCAGCAACAAGATCAAGAAGAGCGGGCCCCTAACGGTGCTTTTTTTTGGAACATTCGTTCCTCTTCATGGCATTGGCTGCGTGCTTGGGGCTATCGATGCGTTGGCCCAAGATGACCGCTTGCGGTTTCAGTTGATCGGTGATGGACAGCAAAGCGGAGAGGTAGAGGCGTTCTTCCGAACCTCGTCACGTCAGAACGCTGTGTGGAAACGGGAGTGGATGGGGTTGGATGAACTTGCAGAGGCGGTATCCAGTGCGGATGTTTGCCTGGGAGTTTTCGGCGGGGAAGGAAAGGCTGCCAGGGTGCTGCCTTTCAAGGCTTATTATGCATTGGCGGCGGGGAAGCCTCTGATTACCCAACGAGAATTATCGCTTCCAGATGACGTGCCAGTTCCACCATTCTTGTGGGTGGATGGCCAGGATCTATCCAGCCGTATCCAATCTCTTGTGCAACGACTAAGGGAGTTGGCTGGAAATCCTGAACTACGGGCATCGTTGGGCAAGGAGTCTGAAAGCTACTATGACGCTTACCTGTCGGAAAAGGCGGTTCTTGCGCGGTGGACGGAGTTGTTGCAGGAGGAACGATAGTCAGTGCTCGTGGTCAGGAATCGGTCACTTGATTCATGGTTGCATCACCTCTGCGCCTCACAGACTCAATTTCATCGCGCAACCAACGTAGAATCTCTTGCTCCTTCGCATTGCTTGTATCTGAGCGGGCGTTCGCTTCTCGCCAGGCCCGTTCGGCCTCATCTATTCGGCCCAGTCCCAAGTTCGCCAGCACCAATGGAAGTGCTACCGGTGGCTCCGCACTGGCTTGCCAAGCTAAAGTGGCTTGCGGTAACGCAGCTTGCCAATCTCTGCCGCGGACTAAAAAGCTGGCGGCTTGATAGCGTATTAAGATCATTTCTCGACGTGACGCCGGTTGGTTTCTGGCCTTGTCGGCAAGACGAGCAAGTGCATTCCCGAGCATGCGGTCATCCGTCACTTTGCATGGGTGTTTGGACGTCGCGAGATAGATTGTGCCAAAAGGCTGGGCTTCCGCCAAAGTAAGGGGAAGTGGGGTTGTAGCGATGAAAGCTTCTAGATCCTTTGGACTGGCTTGTTGCCTGTAGACACATCCCGCGAACACGCGATACGCGTACCCCATCGACTGCATTTTGGGTTGTGGAGATGCCACCATGTTGTCGATTGTTTTTGTTGCGAGTGCCATATCACCATGATCGAGTGCAGCGCCCATCATGAAAGCATTCGCGCGAAGCGAATCCGGGTGAGCGCGAAGACTGGACTCTGCAATGAGCAGGTTGCTCCGCCAGACGCGTGCACGTCCGTGGGTTCCAGTTGCGAATAGGACGGCCATGCCAATGAGCAGGAGTACGCCTATTCTTCGGACTTGCATGTCTTGTCGTGCAAGGGTTTGGCCAACTACCAGCACCAGAGATACTAAGGCGAGCAATATACCTACGGAGGGTAGGTAGTTGCGGTGTTCAAAGTATAGTTCCAGGGCAATCGGGCCTGCTTCGAGCGCATGTGCAGCCAGAAAGAAGAACCAACCGAAAAAGAAGCTGGGAAGGATTGTTCGCCAGCGTATCGCGAGTACGCTTGTTACGGCGAGAAACAACCATGAGATTAATGTGGTGGATGGTTCAAGAATGCCGCGTGAAGCTCTGAAATCATCCGTAAAAATACCCATCTTCGGGGTATTGGGTACAACAAGCTTCCAGATGTAATCGCACAGCGCGCGCCCTTGGCTCAGTAGGCGCTCAAACAAAGTGAAATCGCGCGCTACGTAGGCATCTAAGATGAAGCCTGGTTTGAGCGTGAAGGTCAGCATAGTGATTGCCAAGGGGGCGAGTAGACATGCCCACAGGAAGCAGCGAACGGAGACTGGACGGTCTGCTCCGCGAAAGTAAGCGATTTCCAACACTGCGCAGAGTAGTGGTAGGAGGATTCCGTTCTCTTTAGATAAAAAGGCGAGCAGCGTAAAAACCGAAATACCAAGTAGAAGAGCGCCGGTGGTGATTCGTGAGGGAGCTTGCTGTAGGCGGAGACGCAGCTCTAGGTAACACCACAGGCCCAATAGCATGAACAAGGTTGAAAGCTGTGCCATCCGTTGGACGACATAGAGAACAGTACTGGCGTGCAGGGGATGAAGCAGCCAGAGTACTGCTACCACAGCAGCTAACCATGGAGCTTTGGGTTGAAGGCGAATGTCCTGAGCCAACAGGCGCCGCAAGAACAGGAATAGGGTCAACCCACTGATGAGATGAACGATCAGATTGCCGGCTTTGAGGGAAGCGGGGGAGTAACCGCCAATCCAAGCATTGATCGCAAAGCTGGCCATTGAAATCGGGCGGCCGAACATTCCCGCACCGCGCTCAAACAGCAGCGTGCCAAGCCCCAATTGACCGGCCAACCAGGCAGGTATCGTCCCAAGGTTTGCTAGATCATCGAGTAAGAATGGCCCCTGTAGACCGACCCAGTACGCCAAGACGGAAACGACGCAACCTACCGCAAACAGCAGGCCGGCTGGGTCAATCTTGTACCGGATAAAAGCCATGCTCGTCCGAATCCAATGTGTGTTCAAAAAAAACCCCGGCACGAGCCGGGGTTTTCTCTACGCTATGCGCACAACAGCACAGTATTGCCTCAGCGGCAAGCTTCCGGGGTGTTGGCGGTGGTGACGCCGGTACCCGTCGCTGCACAGGTCCACTCGATGCGACCGTTGGCGGTGTTGGGGGTCAGAACCACTTGATAACCGTCGTAGGAACCCGTCAAAGCGCCGGTAGCCTGGTTGCAGACGCCCGCCGTGGTAATACCAGTACAGATGTTGCCCGCGGACGAACCATAGTTCTCGCCGACCTTAATCTTCTCGCCAGCGACCGAGCCGATGGCGTTGGTGAGCTTGGCCTTGATGGTGTAGTCACGGTACAGCGGCAGCGCGATGGCGGCCAGGATGGCGATGATGGCGACCACGATCATCAGTTCGATGAGGGTGAAACCCTGCATGTTCTTCTTCATGAACTTCCCCTTTCAGGATTGGCTTGGATGGTTAAGGACACTCCAGCCCCCGCGTCCTTAAGCGTTGGACCGTGGGCGCCGTGCAAGACGACGCACGTGCTTTAAGTCACGTGCAGGATGTGTGCCAACTGTAAGCGCCCCTCTCCCCGTCCCCGATGGTTCGCGGGAAAGACCCCAGACACCTAAGTCGAGATAACTATGACATCAATCTCGTTGAACCGGTATCGGGAAAAAGGGGATCAACCGCGGGAATGATCACAATCTGACAATTTGGCCCCGCGCGGGTCGCTCTCCAGGCAAGGGGAATGAAGGTGAAAATATTGGGCATAAAGTGACAATTTGCGTCACTTTTCGAGTCGAAAGATTGACGTTGAGCGGGCGGCGTAACGGCAGATGGACAGTCCTGCCGACGGGACCAAGACGGCACCCGCCTGTGTGTCTGTCAAAGGACCGCCTTAGCAGGGGGGCTTTGTGCTCTGAGGTCACGGCGAATTGCCGTCTGAGGTCTACGGGGCGACGTTCCGCTCTGGTCGAGGCAGTACAAGGTGTTCGCCCAGCTGAAATGCCCACGCCAAGTGCCCGCTGGAAGCGCTTATTTAGATCGCTTTGCGAAGGGACGCACCTTCAACGCAGGACAGGCACTTCGATTGATAGGCTGCCCATACCATTCGGGACTGGATGGCCAGAAGCACCGTATCCGGGAAGCCGAACGGAGCCCGCGATTGTCAAATGGCCGCGACAGTCTATTCCGACAAACCCCGCTGAAGCGGGGTTTGTCGGTTCGATGCAGCTGCCGCACAAACTACAGTCCGAAGCGGCCTTGCGGGAGCGTTGTTCACTATCTGCCTGAACTACGGCGACGGACTAGGACCACCACCACCACCAGTCGGGGGTTGTTGACCACAGCCAGCAGGCGCGTACTTTTCAGCGATGTTGGTTTCGCATGTCCATTTTCCACTGTCGGAGCGGATGAGGTTGAGGTTTTTACCTGCGAACTCGGATGCACCGTTCTTGGTGACGCACTTGATGCCTCCTCCCAGCGTGACCGCGCAGTAGCGCCCTTCCTGGATATTGATGTAGCCCGCTAACTTGTCATCCATTGAAGGCGTGTGGCCATTGGTTAGAGCGAGCTCGTAGCCGGTCTTGCCAGGGGCTATCTCGGCCAACGCGGCAGTCGCCTGGGAGCGAATGGTGTAGTCCTGATAGATGGGCACGCCGATGGCCGCCAGAATGGCGATGATCGCCACGACGATCATCAGTTCGATCAGAGTGAAACCTTGCATGTTCTTTTTCATGTGACACGTCCCCGTGTTGCTTTGCTTGGTGGGCGGAGGCGCACCCGTCCGGCTCCCGCGTCAGCGGAAGGTGCTCGTCAGGGGACACTTGCCCATCGGAAACATCGAACGGATGCCGCTTTCAGCGCCGACGCCGTATCCGTGGAAAGTGAAAGGTTCGGGATACGAACGTTCGGCGCGGGGCGCACGATATCGACGGCATGCCGGCGCGATGGGCGGGCGTGGTCACACTCTTTTCCAGAGTGATGGGGGTCATGCGGTTGACGACAAATTGCGTCAATCGGGTGGCGTATGTTTCGTGTAGTGGGTGGGATTGGATGGGGGGGATCTTGAGGGGGATGGGGTTCTCTCGGCATCGCGCGCGAATCCCCCGTCACCCGCTTGCGCGGGTGCCCGCCCCCTTTTTCAAAGGGGGCTATTGGATTCAAGGACTATCGGGGGCGTGAAGCATTGCGGGAATGGTTCACGCGTGGCGCGGCGGTCGGCCGTGCGCTACTCCATGCCGAGCTTTTTCAGCTTGTAGCGCAGGGCGCGGAAGGTGATGCCGAGCTGGGCGGCGGCGCGGGTCTTGTTCCAACGGTTTTCTTCCAGCGCCTTCTGGATGGCCGCGCGTTCGAGTTGCTCGATGTAGTTGGGCAGCGGGCCGCCGGCGGGATCGATGTCGATCGGGGGCGCGCCGGCGGCGGGCGCGGCGCCGGGAACGGCGTCTGTCATCGCGCGCGGCGTGGCGGAGCCCTGGGGCAGGTAGAGGTCGCCGATCTCGATGCTGTGGCCGTCGGCCATCGCCAGCGCGCGTTCGAGGATGTTCTCCAACTCGCGGACGTTGCCCGGGAACGGATACCGGCGCAGTTCGGCCATGGCGTCCGGCGACACCGAAGGAGCATTGCGGCCGTGCTGGTCGGCCAGCCGGTCGAGGATGGCGCTGGTCAGCTGCGGCAGATCGCTGGCGCGCTCGCGCAGCGGCGGTACCCGCAGCTCGATGACGTTGATGCGGTAATACAGGTCGTGGCGGAAGCGGCCGTCGCTGGCCAGTTCGCCGATGTCCTTGTGGGTGGCCGAGAGGATGCGCACGTCCACCTGCACTTCCTGCGAGGCGCCGACCGGGCGCACGGCCTTTTCCTGGATGGCGCGCAGCAGCTTGACCTGCATGGGCAGGGGCAGCTCGGCGACCTCGTCCAGGAACAGGGTGCCGCCGTTGGCGGCCTGGAACAGGCCGGCCTTGTCGGCATGGGCGCCGGTGAAGCTGCCCTTCTTGTGGCCGAAGAATTCGCTTTCCATCAGCTCGGCGGGAATCGCGCCGCAGTTGACCGGCACGAACGGACCGCTGGCGCGCGCGCCCTGTTCGTGGATGGTGCGGGCGACCAGTTCCTTGCCCACGCCGGACTCGCCGCGGATGTAGACCGGGGCCTGGCTGCGGGCGACCTTGCCGATGGTGTCGCGCAGGGTGGCCATGGCCGGGGAACTGCCCAGCAGCCGGCTGGCCTGCTCGGGCGGCGGCGGCGGGGCCGGCGCGCGCTCGGTGTTGTTGAGCTCCAGCGCGTGCTTGACCAGCCCGCGCAGCACCGTGAGGTCCACCGGCTTGCTGACGAAATCGAAGGCGCCGGCCTTCAGCGCCTCGACCGCCAGTTCGATATTGCCGAACGCGGTGATCATGGCGACCGGGGTGCGGGGGTAATTGCGGGAGATCTCGCCGACCAGTTCGATGCCGTTGCCGTCGGGCAAGCGCATGTCGGTGAAGCACAGGTCGTAGCTGTTGCGTGACAGGAGTTCACGCGCCTCGCCGAGGTTGGCCGCGGTATCGATGCGCAGGCCCATCCGGCCCAGGGTCAGTACCAGCAGTTCGCGGATGTCGCGTTCGTCGTCGACGATAAGGGCGCTACGGTTTTCGCTCATGGATCCCCCTTCAGCCCCTGTCCGTTCAGTGTACCGGCTGAACAGGAGTGGTCGCTAGTGTGAGGTCTCAAACATGAAGACTGCGGCACGGAATGGCCCGGATCCGGTCGAATGGCTCAGGCGGGCAGCAGCGCATGCGGGCCGGGCAGGGTGATGCGGAAGCAACTGCCGCCGCCGGGGACCGGGACGTACTCCAGGGTCGCCTGGTTGGCCCGGCACAGCTCGCGGGCGATGTACAGGCCCAGGCCGGTGCCGTGCTCGGACGTGGTGAAGAAAGGCCGGAACAATTGCGCCGCCACCGCTTCGGGAATGCCGGGACCCCGGTCCATGACGTCGATCATCGGGCGGTGGTCGGCCTGGAACACCCGCACCCGCACCCGCGCCGGTTCGCCCGGCAGGCGCCCGTAGTTCATCGCGTTCTGCACCAGCACGGTCACGATCTGCTGGAGATGGCGCTGATCGACCAGGGCCGGGACCGGGCGTGGACCGATCACCGCCTCCAGGGTATCGGTCTCGATCGACAGCGATTGCTGGTACTCGTCGATGAAACGGCGGACGAAGGTATTGAGGTCCAGGTGCTCCGGGCTGGCGCGCTCGCGCCGGGCCAGGCCCAGCACGCTCTCGACGATGCCGTTGGTGCGCTGGCACTGCTGGTGGATGATCTGCAGCAGGCGGCGGTCGCCGTCGACGATCTGGCGGGATTCTTCCAGCAACTGCACCGCGTAGTTGATGGCCGCCAGCGGGTTGCGGATCTCGTGGGCCAGGCTGGCCGAGAAGCGGCCCAGCGCGGCCAGGGTCAGCGATTCGGCGCGGCGCGAGACCACGGTGGCGTCATCGAGGAAGATCAGCGAGGTCTCGCTGTCGGCCAGCAGGCGGGCGAAGCGCGGCTGCACTTCGGGCTGGTCAGGCGACAGCTGCATCGGGGTGTCGTCGGCCTGCCAGCCGTTGCGCCAGCGCTGCAGGCGGCGGGCCAGCTCCGGCGCGGTGTGGGTCAGCAGGACGCCGAGCCCGTCGCTGGCGCCCTCGCCACCCTCGCCGTCGCCGAGCAGCAGGCTGGCGGCCTCGTTGGCCAGCTTGATGTGGTTGTCCGCGTCCACCACCAGCACGCCGGTGCGCATGCGGCGGATGATCAGCTCGTTGATTTCCACCAGGTTGGCGACTTCGGCGCCGCGCTGATCCGCCAGCGCCTCGCTGCGGCGGGCGCGCTGGCCGGCCTGATGGGCCAGGTAGCCGACGGCCAGGTAGCTGATGGCGAACATCACCACCTCGGCGATCGAACGGTCGGTGCCGCCGTCGTGGAAGAAGGTCCAGCCGTACTCGGCGAACAGCATGGCCACGGTCAGGCCGATCATCGCCAGCGCCCAGCCGCGCGAGGGCAGCAGCAGCACCCCGGCGGCGACGTTGAACAGCAGCATCATCGCCACCCCGGCGGTGGTCGCCGGCAGGGCGTGGGTGATGACCGCGGCCGCGACGATGTCCACGGCCAGACCGACGACCACGGTGAGGGTCATCCAGCGGGGACTGCGCACCAGCAGCAGCAGGACCGAGGCGACCAGATAGCCGACCGTGACCCCCAGCCCCAACTGCGGGTGGCGCTGGGAACCCAGCAGGTCCGAAAGCGGGCTGAACACCAGCCCGGCCAGGATCGCCGCTTCCAGCGTCCGGTACAGGGCGAAGAAATACAGTTCGCGCCGCGGAGCGGATTCGATGCGTCCCAGGATCGAATGGCTTTGCGGCAAGCGCGGACTCCCCCCGTCGGCGATGGCACCAGTATAGGCAGGCCGGGCCCGGGCGGCTGATTTTGCGCCGTCCGGCCCGCTGGGCGACAATAGGGGGCTGGCTGGCGCCCGCCGGGCGGCCTTCGCACGTCCAAACGCGCTTTTCCCGGACGTCCGGCCTCGCTTACCTGTTCCCTACCCACGGTGACGCATGAATTTCCACGAATACCAGGCAAAACAACTGTTTGCCGAATATGGCATTGCAGTTCCGGCCGGGCGCGTCGCGCGCACGCCGGAAGAAGCGGTTGAAGCCGCGAAGTCCATTCCGGGCGACCTCTGGGTCGTGAAGGCCCAGATCCACGCCGGTGGCCGCGGCAAGGCCGGCGGCGTCAAGCTGGCCAAGACCCTGGATGAAGTGAAGCAGTACGCCGCCGCGATGCTGGGCACCCGCATGGCGACCTACCAGTCGGCCGGCGTGGCCCTGCCGATCGATGCGGTGCTGATCTCCGAAGGCACCGACATCGCCAAGGAACTGTACCTGTCGGTGCTGGTCGATCGCGCCACCAAGGCCGTCACCTTCATCACCTCCAGCGAAGGCGGCGTGGAGATCGAGAAGGTCGCCGCGGAAACCCCGGAACTGATCCACCAGCTGGACGTGAACTTCGTCCAGGGCCTGCAGCCGTACCAGTGCCGTGACATCGGCTTCAAGCTGGGCCTGAACGCCAAGCAGGTCAATCAGCTGACCAAGATCATGATGGGCCTGTACAAGCTGTTCAACGAGAAGGATCTGGCGCTGGTCGAACTGAACCCGCTGGCGATCCTCACCAACGGCGATCTGGCCGTGCTGGACGGCAAGGTCAACTCCGACGACAACGCCTCGTTCCGCCATCCGGACCTGGTCGCCATGCGCGACAAGGCGCAGGAAGACGAGACCGAAGTGCTGGCCTCCGAGCACGACCTGAACTACGTGACCATGGACGGCAACATCGGCTGCATGGTCAATGGCGCCGGCCTGGCGATGGCCACCATGGACGTCATCAAGCTCAACGGCGGCGAGCCGGCGAACTTCCTGGACGTCGGCGGCGGCGCCACCAAGGAGCGCGTGACCACCGCGTTCAAGCTGATCCTGTCCAGCGACAAGGTCAAGGCGATCTTCGTGAACATCTTCGGCGGCATCGTCCGCTGCGACATGATCGCCGAAGGCATCATCGCCGCGGTCAAGGACGTGGGCGTCAAGGTGCCGGTGATCGTGCGCCTGGAAGGCACCAACGTGGAAGCCGGCAAGGCGCTGCTGCGCGATTCCGGTCTGGCCATCATCCCGGCCGACGACATCAACGACGGCGCCAAGAAGGCCGTCGCTGCGGTCAAGGCCGCCTGACCCCACGACGAGACTAGGAATAATTCATGAGCGTTTTGGTCAACAAGAACACCAAGGTCCTCGTCCAGGGCTTCACCGGCCAGCAGGGCACCTTCCACGCGACCCAGATGGTCGAGTACGGCACCCAGGTGGTGGGCGGCGTGACCCCCGGCAAGGGCGGCACGACCCACATCGATCTGCCGGTCTACAACACCATGCGTGACGCGGTGCAGGACACCGGCGCCGACGCTTCGGTCATCTACGTGCCGCCGCCGTTCGCGGCCGACGCGATCCTGGAAGCGGCCGACGCCGGCATCAAGGTGATCGTGGCGATCACCGAGGGCATCCCGGTGCTGGACATGCTGCGGGTCAAGAACACCCTGAAGGGCTATCCGGGCGTCACCCTGATCGGCCCGAACTGCCCCGGCATCATCACCCCGGGCGAGTGCAAGATCGGCATCATGCCGGGCCACATCCACCAGCCGGGCAAGATCGGCATCGTCTCGCGTTCGGGCACGCTGACCTATGAAGCGGTCAAGCAGACCACCGACGTGGGCCTGGGCCAGAGCACCTGCATCGGCATCGGCGGCGATCCGATCAACGGCCTGAACTTCGTCGAGGCGCTGACCCTGTTCAACAACGATCCGCAGACCGAAGGCATCATCATGGTCGGCGAAATCGGTGGCTCGGCCGAGGAAGAAGGCGCCGAGTACATCGCCAAGCACGTCAAGAAGCCGGTCGTCGGCTTCATCGCCGGCGCCTCGGCCCCGGCCGGCAAGCGCATGGGCCATGCCGGTGCCATCGCCTCCGGCGGCAAGGGCACGGCGGAAGGCAAGTTCGCGGCGATGGAAGCCGCGGGCGTGACCACGGTCCGCTCGCCGGGCGACCTGGGCGCGGCGATTGCCGCTCGCCTGAAGTAAGTCGTTTCCGCGTTTGCGGAATGGACGAAAGGCCGCCTTCGGGCGGCCTTTTGTTTTGGGTGGGTTGGCTGGCTTCGGCTTGCCCCCACCCCGGCCCTCCCCCGCGGGCGGGGGAGGGGGATTCTTGCGGCGATTGACGCAGGTTTCACGAAATGGTTTTTGCGTTTGTGGTGTGAACGGAAGCCGCCTTCGGGTGGTTTTTTATTTTGGGTGGGTTGGATGGCTTCGGTTTGCCCCCACCCCGGCCCTCCCCCGCGAGCGGGGGAGGGGGATTCGTGCGGCGATTGACGCAGGTTTCACGAAATGGTTTTTGCGTTTGTGGTGTGAACGGAAGCCGCCTTCGGGCGGTTTTTTGTTTTGGGTGGGTTGGATGGCTTTGGTTTGCCCCCACCCCAGCCCTCCCCCGCGAGCGGGGGAGGGGGCTTGAGAGCGAGGGAAGGTGTCTCAACGAATTGTCCTGATTTGTCGGTTTGCCGTCGGGTGTGGCTTCTGGCCCCTTCCCCCGCTTGCGGGGGAAGGTTGGGATGGGGGCAAGATGCCAACCCACCCAAGCACAGGACGTGCGGATGCGACAGGGACAGAAGCGGAACAGGGCGCGTGAACTTCGCAAGGACATGACACCGGCCGAACGCCGCCTGTGGACGATCCTGCAGCGACGCCAGCTCGAAGGCTTCCATTTCCGCCGGCAATGCCCCATCGGCCCCTACATCGCCGACTTCGCCTGCCTGGAGGCGCGATTGCTGATCGAAGTGGACGGCGGCCAGCACATGGACGACGCGATGGATGCGCGGCGGGGCGCCTTCCTGCGGCGAAAGGGCTTCCAGGTCCTGCGCTTCTGGAATAATGAGGTGATGACGAACCTCGAGGGTGTTCGCGCGCTGGTCGTTTCGCGGCTGCCGGGCACCGCCCACGTCCCGCTTTCCCGCGCAGCGGTGAAGGCTCGAACCTGAAGACCGACATGTCCCAGACCCTCCGCATCGCCCTGGCCCAGTTCGATTTCCCCGTGGGCGACGTCGCCCGGAATGCCGAGCGCATCGCCGCGCAGATCGCCGAGGCGCGCGACGAGTACGGCGCGGATATCGTGTTGTTCCCGGAATTGGCCATCAGCGGCTATCCGCCGGAAGACCTGCTGCTGCGGCCGCGCTTCCTGGCCGATTGCGAGACCGCGTTGCGCCAGCTGGCCGCCACCACCCACGGCATCGTCGCCGTGGTCGGCTGGCCCGAATCGGCCGGCAGCGTGGTCTACAACTCGGCCAGCGTGCTGCGCGACGGGCGCCTGGAGGCGACCTACCGCAAGCGCGAGCTGCCGAACTACGCGGTATTCGACGAGCGCCGTTATTTCGACGTGGATCCGAACGGCGAGACCTGCGTGTTCGAGGTCAAGGGCGTGCCGGTCGGGCTGATCATCTGCGAGGACCTGTGGTTTCCCGAGCCGCTGGCCGCGACCGCGCGCGCCGGTGCGCGGATGGCGCTGGTGCCGAACGCCTCGCCGTTCGACCGCGACAAGCATGCCCAGCGCGACGCGCTGCTGGCCGAGCGCACCCGCGATACCGGCCTGGCGCTGGCCTATCTGAACGTGGTCGGCGGGCAGGATGCGCTGGTGTTCGATGGCGCTTCCGTGGTGGCCGACGGCGACGGCACCGTGCATCCGGCCGCGGCGGCGTTCACCGATCAATGGCTGGTGGTGGATTACGACCCGGAGGGACGCCGCTTCAGCCCGGTGCAGTGGATGGACGACGGCGACGAGAGCCGCGACGCGCTGGCCTGGCGCGCGATCGTGCGCGGACTGCGCGACTACTGCGGCAAGAACGGCTTCCAGAAGGTCTGGCTGGGCCTGTCCGGCGGCATCGACTCGGCACTGGTGCTGGCGCTGGCAGTGGACGCGCTGGGGGCGGAGAACGTCACCGCCGTGCGTTTGCCGTCGCGCTACACCGCCGGGCTTTCCAACGATCTGGCGGCCGAGCAGTGCCAGGCGCTGGGCGTGCGGCTGGAGACGATTCCGATCGAGGCGCCGTTCAAGGGTTTCCTGGAGACGCTGGGACCGCTGTTCGCCGGATTGCCGGCCGACACCACCGAGGAAAACCTGCAGTCGCGCAGCCGCGGCGTGATCATGATGGCGCTGAGCAACAAGTTCGGCGGCCTGCTGCTGACCACCGGCAACAAGAGCGAATACGCGGTCGGTTACGCGACCATCTATGGCGACATGTGCGGCGGCTATGCACCGATCAAGGATCTGTACAAGACCGAGGTGTTCTCGCTGGCGCGCTGGCGCAACACCGTTGGCGGCGCGCCGGTGATCCCGCCGGCCGTCATCAGCCGCCCGCCGTCGGCGGAACTGCGCGAGAACCAGACCGACCAGGATTCGCTGCCGCCGTACGACGTGCTGGACGCCATCCTGTTCCGCTACGTGGATCTGGAACAGTCGCGCGACGAGATCGTCGCCGCCGGTTTCGACGCCGCCACCGTGGACCGGATGCTGCGGCTGGTCCGGATCAACGAGTGGAAGCGCCACCAGGCCGCGCCGGGCCCGAAGATCTCGCGCCGTGCGTTCGGCCGTGAACGGCGCTATCCGATCACGAACAAGTACGGTAGTTGAGCGATACGGGGAGCGTTGGTCCGGTCGGGGCGCTCCGGTTTTGTTTCTTCCCGGTTGGATGGGGTTGGTTGGCTTCGGTTTGCCCCCACCCGGCCCTCCCCCGCAGGCGGGGGAGGGAGCTGTGCCTGTCGCCTGACGGCCCCGTGCTTCTGCCCCTTCCCCCGCTTGCGGGGGAAGGTTGGGATGGGGGCGGGAAGTCGGTTTCGCGAGATAAATGAAATGCCGTCTTTGGTGGCGGCGCTTTGATTGGGGCTGGTTGGCTTCGGTGTGCCCCCACCCCAGCCCTCCCCTGCAGGCGGGGGAGGGAGCTGTGCCTGTCGCCTGACGGCCCCGTGCTTCCGCCCCTTCCCCCGCGTGCGGGGGAAGGTTGGGATGGGGGGCGCCTTTCAAAACGCCCAACAAAAAAAGGGCCTTGCGGCCCTTTTTTCATGCGCGATGCGCGCGGCTCAGTCCTTCTTGCGGACCGCGGCGCCGCTGGCCGGCGATTTCTCGCCCGCGAACGGGTTGAGCTTGCGAATCGCCCAGGGATACTTGGGCCACTCGCCGGTCAGCCAGGGGTGCTGCGGCTCGTTCAACTGCAGCACGCGGCGGGCATCGTCGGCCAGGGACTTGTTGCCCAGTTGCGTGTAGGCCTCGCCGAGCACGGCCACGGCGTCGTACTGGTACTCGCTCTGCGGATAGGTTTCCAGCAGGTAGCGGGCGCGGGTGGCGGCGGAAACCCAGGCGTCGCGGCGCAGGTAGTACAGCGCGGTGTCCATTTCGTGGCGGGCGAACTGGTTGCGCAGGTAGACCATGCGCTGGCGCGCGTCGGCCGCATAGCGGCTGTTCGGATAACGCTCGGCGACGATGCTGAAATCGTTGTAGCCCTGCATCGGCGTGGACAGGTCGCGGCGGCTGGCATCCAGCTTCCACACCCGCTGCAGGAACACCGCGTCGCGGGTCGAGTTGGACAGGCCGCGCAGGTAATACATGTACGGCACGTTGCGGTGGGTCGGATAGGTGCGCAGGAACTTGTCGATCGAGGAGACCGCGTCGTCCAGCTTGCCGGCCTTGTACTGGGCGTAGGCCGATTCCATCAGCGCCTGCTCGGTGTACGGGCCGTACGGATACTGGGCCACCAGCGCGCGGAAGTTGGTCTGGGCGCGTTCCCAGTTCTCGTTCATCATCGACTGGTGGGCGGTCTCGTACATCTGCTCGACCGGCTGGACTTCCACTTCCTTCTTGCGCTTGAACATGCCGCAGCCGGTACCGGTGGCGACGATGACGAGCAACAGCAGGCCGGTGCGGGCGACGGCGGTGAAACGGGTGGAAGCACGCTGGGTCATGGGCTGGCGGCAATGCCGCGGCAGGGAAACAGGCTGTCGATGATAGCCTAGGCGGTGCCCAAGCCATGAACAATCGGCGAACATCCCCGGTTTCCGCCGCCTCACCCCGATGACCGATACCCTGCCTACCGAGGCGCCGCGCACCGCGCGGGTGCCTGAATCCGCTGCCGGACGCCGTTTCGACGCCGTGCTGGCCGAGCTTTTCCCCGAATTCTCCCGTTCCCGCCTGGCCGAGTGGATCAAGTCCGGCGACGCCCGCCTGGACGGCCAGGCGGTCAAGCCGCGCGACCCGGTGCGCGGCGGCGAACTGGCCAGCCTGGCCGTGGTGCTGGAGACCCAGACCCACGCCGAGCCCGAAGACATCCCGCTGGACATCCTTTACGAGGACGAGCATGTCTTCGTGCTGGACAAGCCGGCCGGGCTGGTGGTCCACCCCGGCGCCGGCAACCCGACCGGCACCTTGGTCAACGCGCTGCTGCACCGGGATGCATCGCTGCACACCCTGCCGCGCGCCGGCATCGTCCATCGCCTGGACAAGGACACCTCCGGGGTCATGGTGGTGGCGCGCACCCTGCCGGCGCAGACCGCGCTGGTCGAGCAGCTCTCCTCGCGCGAGGTACATCGCCAGTACCTGGCGGTGGTGGTTGGCGCGATGGTGTCCGGTGGAACCGCCAATGCGCCGATCGACCGCCACCCGCGCGACCGCCTGAAGATGGCCGTGCGCGACGATGGCCGCGACGCGGTCACCCATTACCGCCTGCGCGAGCGCTTCCGCGCCCACACCGCGCTGGAGTGCCGCCTGGAAACCGGCCGCACCCACCAGATCCGCGTGCACATGGCGCACATCCGCTATCCGATCGTCGGCGACCCGCTGTACGGCGGCCCGCTGAAGCTGCCCAAGGGCGCCAGCGAGGAACTGGTGGCGGCGCTGCGCGGCTTCCGCCGCCAGGCGCTGCACGCCGAGACGCTGGAGTTCCGCCATCCGGTCGGCGGCGAGCCGATCCGGGTGTCCGCGCCGGTGCCGGCGGACATGCGGGAGCTGATGGCCGCGCTGCGCGCCGATACCGAGGCGCAGCGCGGATGAGCGCGACCCTTCCGGCCGACTGGCCGGCCCCGCCCGACGTGCGCGCGTTCACCACGCTGCGCCATGGCGCGGGCCGCTCGCGGGCGCCGTTCGACAGCTTCAATCTCGGTACCCGCTACGGCCAGTACCGCGATGACCCCGCCGTGGTCGAGGCCAACCGGGCCGAACTGATCGAACGATTCGAACTGCCGTCGCCGCCGCGCTGGCTGCACCAGGTCCACGGGACCGGTGTGGTGCGGTTCGGGCAGGAAGCGGCGGGGGACGAGCCGGATGGCGACGCCGCCGTCACCGCCGAGCCCGGCGTGGTCCTGGCCATCCTCACCGCCGATTGCCTGCCGGTGGTGTTCGCCAGCGATGATGGCCGGGTGATCGGCGCGGCCCACGCCGGCTGGCGCGGGCTGGCCGGCGGTGTGCTGGAGCGGACGGTGGAAAGCATGCGGGTGGCACCGGAACGGCTGCTGGCCTGGCTGGGCCCCGCCGCCGGGCCACAGGCCTACGAGATCGGCGAGGAAGTGCACGAGGCCTTTGTCGGCACCGACCCGCGCGCCGCGTCCGCATTCGAGCCGACCCGTCCCGGCCACTGGCGCGTGGATCTGTACGCGCTCGCGCGGTTGCGGCTGGAGGATGCCGGGGTGACCCGGATCCACGGCGGCGGCCTGTGCACGATCACCGACGCGCAGCGGTTCTATTCGCATCGCCGCGACGCGCAGACCGGGCGGATGGCGACCCTGGTATGGATGCAGCCGTAACGGCTGGCGCGGAGACGGCCCGGCCCCTGTTCGCCCGGTTGCTGGGAGAGGATTTCGCGGCGCTGCCCGACGTGGTGCGCCGGTTGCACCTGCGCGCCGGCCCGGCGCGATACCTGGGCGAGGTGGACGTGCGTCGCGGCCATGGCCTGCTGTCGCGCCTGTGCGCGGCGGCGACGCGACTGCCGCCGGCGGGAAATGGCGCCATCGCGGTCGACATCGACATCCAGCCGAATGCCGAGCGCTGGATCCGCCACGTGCGAGGACACGCGATGGCCTCGCGGCTGTGGCGCGAGGACGGCCTGCTGTGCGAGCAACTGGGACTGGTGCGGTTCGGATTCCGTCTGCGCGTGCGCGATGGCGGCATCGAATGGACGGTGGAGCGCGTGCGCGCGCTGGGCGTTCCGTTGCCGGCGCGCTGGTTCAGCGGGGTCCGCGCGCGCGAATCGGCGCAGGGGGAACGCTATGCGTTCGACGTGCAGGCCGCGTTGCCGGTGATCGGCCCGCTGGTGCATTACCGGGGCTGGCTGGATGTCGCCTGACGTGGACGTGCACACGGGCGCCGATGCCGGCGAGGCCGTCGTCGTGTTCGACGGCACCTGCGTGCTCTGCAATGGCTGGGTGGATTTCCTGCTTCGCCATGATCGACGCCGCCGCTATCGATTCGCCGCGATGCAGGGAACCGCGGGACGCGCGCTGCTGGCGCGGCATGGCCTGGATCCGGACGACCCGGCGTCGTTCCTGTTGCTGGAAGGCGCGCATGCGTGGACGGACACGGATGGCATCCGCCGCGTCCTGGCCGGACTGGGAGGGGTCTGGACGCTAGCGCACCTGATGGTGCTGGTGCCGCGCCGCCTGCGCGATGCGATCTATCGGAGGCTCGCGCTCAACCGATATCGCTGGTTCGGCACCACCGCATGCCGGATTCCCGATGAAACCGAGCGCATGCGATTCCTGGATTGAGGATTCCCCGTTGTCGTCATTCCAGCGAAAGCCGGAATCCATGGGATGCCCGATGCGGGAACGTCGGGCAGGAGCACGACGGGGCCCGGAGTTCGCCGGGACGACGCAAGGCCGTGAGGCACAAGGGCTGATCGGGCGGACGCCCCGTCCGCGACTCCGGCCAGCCAGCTTTCGTCGCGGACGTGCGGTTGCCGCGCGGTCCCGTACCGCGGCGCCCGCCCGGTCAGTGCGGTGAAGCCTCCCNGAGGCCCGTACTTCAGAAGCTGTAACGCACGCGCGTGTAGTAGTACGCGCCGTTGCTGCCGATGGGGGACAGCACGTCGTAGGGCAGGTTGCCGAAGTAGTAGATGTCCTGGTTCGACAGGTCCGGATACTCGTCGGTCAGGTTGAGGCCGCCCAGCGCCACGCTCCACTTCGGGCTGAAGCGGTACTCGACTTCCGCGTCCAGCTGCCACTTGGCCGAATAGGTCTGCTCCGGCTCGAAGCCGCCGCCGAAGTTGAAGATGCGCTTGGCGCTGCCGTGCCGGGTCGCCCGGCCCAGCAGCGACCACCTGTCGTTGTTCCAGTTGGCGCTGAGCACGCTGCGCGTGCGCGGCGCGGCGTCGGTCAGGGTGTTGCTCTCCTCGATGCCGAACAGCACGTAGGAGGGATCGATCGCCAGCAACTGCTCGGGCGTGGCGGTGATGCGCTTGATTTCGGTCTTGGCGTAGCTCCAGGTGCCGGTCAACTGCAGTTGTCCGCCGCCCAGTCCCTGGCGCCAGTTGGCGACCAGTTCGCCGCCCTCGGTGCGGGTGTCGGCGGCGTTGATGAAGAAATTGACGCTCTGCACGCCGGGCACGCCGAAGTTGTCCTGGACGAATTCGGTCAACGCATCGCCGCTGATGCGCTCGGTCAGCGCCACGCGGTCGTCGATGTCGATGCGGAACACATCGAAGGACAGATCGAAATGATCGCCGATGCGGCTGGTGAAGCCCAGGCTCAGGTTGACCGACTTCTCCGGCTGCAGATCCTGCGCGCCGAGCGCGCGCGCGATCGGGTTGTTGACCGACAGCAGGCGGCCCTGCAGCAGCTGGCCGGAGGCGTCGTAGCCGGTGGAGGTGGATTCGAAGCCGATCTGGCTCAGCGACGGGGCACGGAAGTTGTTCGACACCGAGCCGCGCAGCGCGAAGGCAGGAACGAACTCGTAGCGCGCGGCCAGTTTGCCGGTCAGTTCGCCGCCGAAGTCGTCGTAGTGCTCGTAGCGGGCCGACACGTCGGTGAAGAACTTCTCGCCGAACTGGCTGCTCAGGCTGGCGTACACGCTGGCCACGTCGCGGCTCAGGTCGGCGGTGTCCTGCGGGGTCAGGCCGCCGCCGGCCTGCGAGCCGGTCGGGCGATCGGTGTACGGGCCGGCCGCGTAGGAGGCCGGATCACCGGCGCCGGTTTCGTAGTCCTCCCGGCGGAACTCCACGCCGGTGGCGAAGGTGTGCGCGCCGAACACGCGGCTGACGTCGAAATTGAACAGCGCCTGCCGGAACTCGTAGTCGCCGGTGCGGAAACGGGTCGGGCTGGTCGGGCCCAGCGAGGCGTTGAGCGAATTGCGCAGCCGATAGGTGAAAGCGTTGCGGCCGTAGTTCAGGCTGGCGTCGTAGTCCCATTCGCCCCATTGGCCGCGCAGGCCGGCGACCACGGCGGTGTCGCGGTTCTCGCCCAGCGACAGCGGGCGATAGCCGTTCGGGTAGACCTCCTTCCAGTTGGCCACGCCGTCCGGATAGCGGAAGTAGTTGGCGCCTTCGGTATCGCTCTGGTGGAAGGTGCCGAACGCATAGAGTTCGGCGGTGTCGCCGATCGGCAGTTCCGCGTTGAACCAGCCGTTGATGTCCTTGGATTCACCGTCGCCCAGCCAGTAGTTGCGCTTGCCGGCCAAGGCCAGGTTGTCCGGGGTCTGCTCCTCGAAGAACGGGATCTGATCAAAACCGGCGCGGTTGGTGCCGTTGCGCTGCTTGTACTCCAGGCCCACACGCAGGAAGCCGCCTTCGCTGCCCAGCGCGGTGCCGACCTGGCCGCTGAAGAAACCGGCTTGGCCGTCGGTGACGGTGCGGCGGATCGGTTCGACGTCGGTGTGGTGCGCGCCGTAGCTCAGCTCCAGCGCGCCGCCTTCCGGAGCGTCATTGAGGATCACGTTGATCACGCCGGCCACGGCATCGGAACCGTACTGCGCACCGGCGCCGTCGCGCAGCACCTCGATGCGCTTGATCGCGCTGACCGGGATGGCGTTGAAATCGACTGGCGTATTGCCCTTGCCGATCTTGCTGTCGGTATTGACCAGCGCGCTGGTGTGGCGGCGCTTGCCGTTGATCAGCACCAGCACCTGGTTCGGGCTGAGGCCGCGCAGCTGCGCGGCGCGCACATGGTCGGCGCCGCCTGAGTTGGACTGGCGCGGGAAGTTGAACGACGGCAGCAGTGCCTGCAGGGCGCTGCCGAGCTCGCCATTGAGCACGCCGGCCTTGCGGATGTCCTCGGCGGTCAACACGTCGACCGGCGCGGTGGATTCCAGCACCGTGCGGTCCCGCGCGCGGGTGCCGGTGACGATGACGGTGTCCAGATCGGTGGTGCCGGCGTCACTGGCGGTACCGGCCTCCTGGCCGAAGGCGGGAGTGGAGAGGACGAGGGCGATGGCGACGCCGAGCGGCGCCACGAGGGGGCGGGACATGGAAACTCCTGGAGCGATACGGGAAATCGGGGGGAGGGTGCGGCGGGTCTGGGGCCGGCGACACGGGTCAACGGCGATTGCGGACAGCCATCAACAGGAACAGCGGATCTGGCGGGAATGCATGCGTGGGGCCCTGGGAAGCGGCGGGACAGTCTAGATCTAACTATCCATCCGGATAAAGCGATATATTAACGCCCCGGCCGGGGAACCGGCCGCGTCGCGGTCATGGCCGCTGCCCATCTGCTCATGCCAATGGGTTATTTCGACGCGGAACGCCCCGGGCCGACAGTACCGTTCCCCCCACGGAGTCGTTCCATGCGCCTGCGCCACACCCTGTTCCTGTTCCTGTCCCTGATCCTGGCGCTCGGCGCCTGCGCCACGACGCCGCCCGGCGGCACCGCGGGTTCCGCCCCGGACACAGCGATCACCGCCACGATGCAGGGCGATGCGGCCCGGCCAGCACAGGCGCAGCACTGGGTCCGCAGCGAACTGTATTTCGGCGTGGGCACGGAAGGCGACGCGGCCAGCAACATCAGCGAGGCGCAGTGGCGCGCGTTCCTGGACAAGGAAGTGACCCCGCGCTTTCCCGACGGCCTGACCGTGTTCGACGCCTACGGCCAATGGCTGTTCCGCGGCAAGGACGGCCCGGAGCGCCTGAATTCGAAAGTACTGGTGATCCTGCACGAGGACAGCCCGCAGCGGCGCGCCGACATCGAAGCCATCCGCCTCGCCTGGAAGCAGGCCACGCGCCACCAGTCGGTGCTGTGGTCGCGTCAGCCGGCGGAAGTTTCGTTCTGAGCTGATCCATCTCCCTTTGTAGGAGCGACGTAAGTCGCGACCGAGGCATCAATGCGCCGATGCGTACCGGTGTGTACCGGCTCAAGCGAACTGCCCGCTCATGATTGGATTCGTCCTGGCCTTGTGATGGCACTCCCGGTCCCGGGGTTGAATGGGGTCGACTGTCGTCCATCGCCTGCAGGGCGTCGAAGTTCCCGGTCGCGACTGATGTCGCTCCTACAAGGTGAGATGGCGGGCGACGGCGACACCTCGGCAATCCGTTCTGACACTATGACTTCCTCTCCCGCCCCCGAATCCCCATGACCGCTCAAACCCGCCCCCGCTGGTTCGTTCCCGGCGACCTCAACGGCTTCTTCGGCCTGGTCGTGGACAACCTGTCCATCCTCGGCTTCATCTCGGCCGCGCTGATCGGCATCTTCCAGTTTCCCGCCGAGGTGGTGTTCACCCGGATGTTCCCGGGCACCGCGCTGGGCGTGCTGGTGGGCAACCTCATCTACACCTGGATGGCGCACCGGCTGGCCGCGCGCACCGGCCGCGACGACGTCACCGCGATGCCGCTGGGCCTGGACGCGCCGACCAGCATCGGCATGGCGCTGCTGGTGCTGGGTCCGTCCTTCGTCGCCGTCAAGCAACAGGGCCTGGATCCGCAGGCGGCCGCCATCGCCACCTGGCAGCTGGGCATGGCGTCGCTGGTGGTGATGGGCGTGCTGAAGCTGGTGCTGTCGTTCTGCGGCGACGCGATCACCCGCGTGGTGCCGCGCGCGGCGCTGCTGGGCTCGATTGGCGGCGCGGCGCTGACCCTGCTGGGCTTCCTGCCGCTGATCGAAACCCTGCGCTCGCCGGTGGTGGGATTCGTCACCTTCGGCCTGCTGCTGTACGTGCTGATCGCCAAGGGCAAGCTGCCGGTGAAGATTCCGGGTGTGCTGCTGGCCTTCATCGTCGGCACCATCCTGTACTACGGACTCGGCCTGGCCGGCCTGGGAACGCCCGGCTTCAAGCTGCCGGACGCGGTGCCGTTGACGTTCACCCTGCCGCTGCCGACGCTGGGTTTCCTCGACGGCCTGCCGCACACCGTGCCGTACCTGCCGCTGCTGCTGCCGTTCGGTCTGCTGATGGTGGTGGGCGGCATCAACGTCAGCGAAAGCGCGCGCGCGGCCGGCGACGATTACCGCACCCGCGACGTGCTGCTGGCCGAAGCGATCTCCACGCTGGTCGCCGGCTTCTGCGGCGGCGTGGCGCAGACCACGCCCTACATCGGCCAGCCCGCCTACAAGCACATGGGCGCGCGGCTGGGCTACACGCTGCTGACCGGATTGTTCATCGGCCTGGGCGGCATCCTCGGCTACGTGTCGGGCCTCGTGCAGTGGCTGCCAATCGCGGTGCTGGCGCCGATCATCGTCTACGTCGGCCTGGACATCACCGTGCAGGCCTTCCACGAAAGCCCGCGCCCGCACGCGCCGGCGGTGGCGCTGGCGTTCCTGCCGTCGATCGCCTACCTGCTGGTGATCAAGGTCGGCAATCCGGCCTGGATCGCGCCGGACAACTTCGCCGCGCTCTACAACGGCGTGGATGGACACGGCCTGCCGGACCTGGCCGCGATCGTCACGCTCGGCAACGGCTTCATCATCACCGCGATGATCTGGTCGACCGCGCTGGTGGCGATGATCGACCAGCGCTTCCGCCGCGCGGCGGTGGTGTTGCTGATCGGCGCGGTGCTGACCCTGTTCGGTTTCATCCACTCGGTGGATCCGCGCGGCAGCATCTACCTGCCGTGGGACGTGCAGGGCCTGCCGAAGGCGATCCTGTGGCAGTTCTTCGGCGCATATGTCGCGCTGGCGACGCTGCTGGGGCTGCTGTCGCTGCAGAAACGATAGGACGGGCCGAGACCCGTCCTACGACCGCAGCCAGGCCAGCTTGCGGGCCTTGGGCAGGCGCTTGATCTCCCATTCCGCGCGCGAGGCGCTGGCGCGGTCGGGGTAGGCACGGCTGGCGAGGATCCGTTCGGGCGGATGCGCGCGGGTGTAGCGGGCGCCCTTGCCGGCCACGTGGGCCTGAAAACGGGCGTCCAGATCGTTGGTGATGCCGGCGTAGTAGCTGCCGTCCCGGCACAGCAGCAGGTAGAGATGCCAGACAGGGGACGGGGCGGCCATGGACGGGATTATGGCGGCTGAACTTCCGTCTCAACAGACCTTGAAACAGCTCCCGCGAACCGCATCTGGGTACCATTGCCGGCGCTGCCCGGCCTCTTCTTCCCGAGGTATTCCCGATGCGGATGGACAAGCTCACCTCGCGCTTCCAGCAGGCGCTGGCGGACGCGCAGTCGCTGGCCGTGGGCCGCGACAACACCATGATCGAACCGGTCCACGTGCTGACCGCGCTGCTCGACCAGAACGGCGGCAGCACCCGTCCGCTGCTGGCCCAGGCCGGCGCCAACATTCCCCTGCTGCGCGAGCGGTTGGGCGAGGCGCTGGACAAGCTGCCCAAGGTCAGCGGCCAGCCCGGCAACCTGTCGATCGGCAACGATCTGGGGCGCCTGCTCAACGTCACCGACAAGCTGGCGCAGGAAAACGGTGATCAGTACATCGCCAGCGAGTGGTTCCTGCTCGCGGTGATGGACGATACCGGTGCGGCCGGCCAGGAGCTGAAGTCCGCCGGCGCCAACAAGCAGAAGCTGCGCGCGGCCATCGACAAGCTGCGTGGCGGCGAGAAGGTGCAGGCGGAGAACGCCGAGGACCAGCGCCAGGCGCTGGAGAAGTACACCATCGATCTGACCGAGCGCGCCGAGAGCGGCAAGCTGGATCCGGTGATCGGACGCGACGAGGAAATCCGCCGCACCATCCAGGTCCTGCAACGCCGCACCAAGAACAATCCGGTGCTGATCGGCGAGCCCGGCGTGGGCAAGACCGCGATCGTGGAGGGCCTGGCCCAGCGCATCGTCAACGGCGAAGTCCCCGAGGGACTGCGCGGCAAGCGCGTGCTGTCACTGGACATGGGCGCGCTGATCGCCGGCGCCAAGTTCCGCGGCGAGTTCGAGGAGCGCCTGAAGGCGGTGCTCAACGACCTGTCGAAGAACGAAGGCCAGATCATCCTGTTCATCGACGAGCTGCACACCATGGTCGGTGCCGGCAAGGCCGAGGGCGCGATGGATGCCGGCAACATGCTCAAGCCGGCGCTGGCGCGTGGCGAACTGCACTGCATCGGCGCGACAACCCTGGACGAATACCGCAAGTACGTGGAAAAGGACGCCGCGCTGGAGCGCCGCTTCCAGAAGGTGTTCGTCGGCGAGCCCAGCGTCGAGGACACCATCGCCATCCTGCGCGGGCTGAAGGAAAAGTACGCCGTGCACCATGGCGTGGAGATCACCGATCCAGCGATCGTCGCCGCGGCCACGCTGTCGCACCGCTACATCGCCGACCGCCAGTTGCCGGACAAGGCCATCGATCTGATGGACGAGGCGGCCAGCCGCATCCGCATGGAAATCGACTCCAAGCCGGAGGAAATGGACCGGATGGAGCGCCGCCTGATCCAGCTGAAGATCCAGCGCGAGGCGCTGAAGAAGGAGAAGGACGCGCAGTCGAAGCAGCGCCTGGCCGATCTGGAAAGCGAGATCGAAACCCTGCAGAAGCAGTTCAGCGATCTGGAGGAAATCTGGAAGGCCGAGAAGGCCACGCTGACCGGCGCCACCAAGATCAAGGAGCAGATCGAGCGCGCCAAGCTGGACCTGGAAGCCGCGCAGCGCCGGCAGGACTACGCGCGCATGAGCGAAATCCAGTACGGCCAGCTGCCGGCGCTGGAGAAGCAGCTCACCGCCGCGCAGGAAGCCGAGCAGAAGGGTTTCAGGCTGTTGCAGGACAAGGTCACCGACGAGGAAATCGCCGAAGTGGTCTCGCGCTGGACCGGCATTCCGGTCAGCAAGATGCTGGAAGGCGAGCGCGAGAAGCTGCTGAAGATGGAGGACGTCCTGCGCCATCGCGTGATCGGCCAGGAGGAGGCGATCAAGGTGGTGTCCGACGCGGTGCGCCGTTCGCGCGCCGGCCTGTCCGATCCCAACCGGCCTTCGGGCAGCTTCCTGTTCCTCGGCCCGACCGGCGTCGGCAAGACCGAGCTGTGCAAGGCGCTGGCCGAGTTCCTGTTCGATTCGGCCGACGCGATGGTCCGCATCGACATGAGCGAGTTCATGGAGAAGCACGCGGTCAGCCGCCTGATCGGCGCGCCCCCGGGCTACGTGGGCTATGAAGAGGGCGGCTATCTGACCGAGGCCGTACGTCGTCGCCCGTACAGCGTGATCCTGCTGGACGAGGTGGAGAAGGCGCATCCGGACGTGTTCAACATCCTGCTGCAGGTGCTGGACGACGGTCGCCTGACCGACGGCCAGGGCCGCACGGTGGACTTCCGCAACACCGTCATCGTGATGACCTCGAACCTGGGATCGAACCTGATCCAGGACATGTCCGACGGCGGCGACAGCCCGGAGAGCTATACCCAGATGAAGGCGGCGGTGATGGGCGTGGTGCAGGCGCACTTCCGGCCCGAATTCATCAACCGGCTGGACGACATCGTGGTGTTCCATCCGCTGGACAAGGCGCAGATCCGCGAGATCGCCCGCATCCAGACCCGCTACCTGGCCAAGCGCCTGGCCGAGCGCCAGATCGGGCTGGAGATCGACGATTCGGCGCTGATGCTGCTGGGCAACGTCGGTTTCGATCCGGTCTATGGCGCGCGACCGCTGAAGCGGGCCATCCAGACCCAACTGGAGAATCCGCTGGCGCAGAAGATCCTGTCCGGCGAGTTCGGCGCGGGGGACACGGTGCGGATCGCCGCCGAGGGCGGCCACCTGGTCTTCCACAAGCGCGGCTGAGACACCGGCCCGGAAAGGAAAACGCGGCCATGGGCATGCGTCCCATGGCCGCGCGCAGCGGTCGTGGCCGCTTCCCGGGCCCGATTGCGTTCCGGAGGTAGTGGACGTGCCCGATGCGCGTCCCCTCGACCAGGGAAGCAAGTGAGCCCACAGCCAACGACAGGATGGTGGCGAAGCCGGACCGGCAAGATCCTCCTGTGGGGCCTGCTGTGCGTGCTCGCTCAGCAGATCGCCATCGGTTACCGGATCGACTTCTTCGGCCAGACCGCCGACGCCTCCCTGATCCACCTGCATTTCGGCCTGCTGCTGGCGCTGGCGCTGCTGGAACCCGACCGTCGGGTGGTGATCGCGACCCTCGCCATCACCGCCGCGGGCTGGGCGGCCCGGCAATGGTCGATGGAACCGGGGCAGATCGCGCCGCTGGCGTGGGGCGCGTCGATGTGGGTGCTGGTGGGCGTGTGGACCCTGGCCTGCGCGCGCTGGGCGGGCGCACAGGGTCGGCTGGACCGGCATGGCCTGGGCCGGCTGGCCTTGTACGGCCTGCTCGTCTATCCCGCCGGTTGCGCCTTGCTGGGCGGCACCATGGCGGTGATCGCGCCGCCGACCGAAGCGCTCAGCGCGGCATTCCAGATGTTCTTCGCCAAGCAGTTCGGGGTGGCCGTGATCACCCTGCCGCTGGTGGTGGCGTGGCGCGAGGGCAGGCAGTCCCCGCGTCGTTCCGGAACCGCAGGATGGACCTGGCCGCTGCTGCTGATTGCCGGCCTGGGCCTGAGCCTGTGGGCTTCGCGGATGGTCCATGGCGGCCTGGCCGATCGCACCGCGGTGGTGTTGATGGACTACCGCTTCGCCCTGTTCGTGGTGCTGGCCTGGTTCGTGCTGTGGTTGCCGCCACGTCGTTCCATGCTGGCGCTGTCGGCGGCGCTGTTCTGCCTGGTGGTGGCGATGTCCGCGAGCGCCGAATACGGCAGCACGGTGCTGGGCCTGTTCAATCTGCTGCACCTGGCGGCCGAAGTGAACATCCTGCTGCTGGCCATGCTTTATCTGTGGGTGATCAGCCGGGACCGCCGCGAACTGTCGCGCCGTCTGGCCGAGGAGATCCAGCGCGATACCCTGACCGGGCTGCCCAACCTGCGGGCGTTGCGCCGGCGCATGGCGGTGGCGCCGCCACGGCGGCGCGAACTGGGTTTCCTGCTGCTGGACAAGACCGACTCGCTGGTGACCGGCTACGGCCTGGACATGCAGGCGGCGGTGGTCAGTGGCATGGCCGCGCGGCTCTCGGACCTGGCCGAGGTGTACGTGCTGGGCACCGGCCAGTTCGCGCTGGTGCCGGTGGCCGACGCCGACGACGATATCTGGGAACGGCTGGTCGCGCGGGTCGAACATGCGGAGTTCGTCGCCGATGGCCAGCCGGTACGGTTGCTGCCGTACCTGGGCGTGGCCTCGCTGCCGGCGGCGGGGACGGATCCGGTGGCCGATGTCGTGGATACCGCGCTGCTCAACGCTTCGCACCTGGCCTTCGACGCGCGCCAGCATGGCGAGCTGCGGCCGCGCTACAGCGATTTCGATGATGGACGCCTGCGCCGCGCCCACCGGCAGCAACTGCAGGATGCCGCGATTGCGCTGGCCTGCCTGCGCAACGAACGGCTGGTGCTGCACTTCCAGCCGATACGCAGGCTCGAACTGGCGGCGGAGCCGGGACCCACCATCTCCGGCGAGGTGCTGTGTCGCCTGCGCGACGATGATGGCAGGCTGATACCGCCATCGCGCTTCATGCGCCCGATCGAGGCGGCGGGACGCGGCGCGGAACTGGATCTGGCGGTCATCAAGTCGCTGTTCCGGCTGCTGCGGAAATACCCGGAATCCCTGCCGTATTGCGAACGCATCGCGATCAACCTGACCGGGCAGAGCCTGGCATCGATGAGTTTCCAGGTGGAACTGCGGACCCTGCTGGCCGACTCGCCGCTGCCGCTGACGGCGCTGTGCTTCGAGGTCACCGAATCCGCCGCCATTTCGAGTACCCCGGTGGCGGCGCGGCTGCTGCGGGATCTGCGCGCGCATGGCTGCCAGATCGCCATCGACGATTTCGGCACCGGCATGCAGAGCTTCGCGCGGTTGAAGGAGCTGCCCGCCGACGTCATCAAGATCGACGGATCCTTCATCCGCAACGTCGCCCAGCGCGGCAGCGATCACGCGATGGTCAAGGCCACCGTCGCGGTGGCGGGCGTGTTCGGCGCGGAAACCGTGGCCGAGTTCGTCGAGGACCTCGACACCGCCGACTGCCTGCGGGAGCTGCGCGTGGACTGGGTGCAGGGCGATCTGTACGCGCCCCCGCGGCCGCTGTCGGAAATCCTCTCCGAGGCGCTGCCGCGCGAGTTGCAGTACGCGCCCTGAGCCGGCTCAGCCGCCCGTGCGCAGCGCGCGGTAGGGCGGCGTCGCCATCACCATTTCCGCCAGCGAGAACGCCAGTTCGCGTTCGGCCAGCACGGCGCCGTCGGCGCCGTGCTCCAGCAGGTGGCGCACCTCGGCGTCGCTGTGCGCGCGCGCCAGCAGGGTCAGGCCCGGATTGATCGCGCGCAGCTTGGCGATGGCCTCGCCGGCCTCCAGCGGCTGCGGGATCGCGAGCACCGCGATCTTGGCCTTTTCCGGATGGGCTTCGGCCAGCACCTTGTCGGCGGCCGCGCTGCCGCGGATGGCGGGAATGCCGGCGGCGTGCGCACGCTCGACGTGCTCGCCGTTGTCGTCAATGACGATCAACGGCACGCCACGCTCGTGCAGCACGTGCGCCAGCGAACTGCCTACCCGGCCATAGCCGATGATGATGGCGTGATCCTGCACGTCCAGCGAGGGGCCGGGCGGCGGTTCGGGTTCGACTTCTTTCGGTGCGGCCGCCTCCTGGCGCGCCTGCCAGCGATCCAGCAGACCGAAGATCAGCGGATTGAGCATGATCGAGATCAGCGCGCCGGCCAGCACCAGGTCATGGCCTTCCTTGGGCAGGATTTTCAGGTCCATGCCCAGGCCGGCGATGATGAAGGCGAATTCGCCGATCTGCGCCAGACTGGCGGAAATGGTCAGCGCGGTCGAATTGGGGTGGCCGAAGGCACGCACGATCAGGTAGGCGGCGGCCGACTTGCCGAACAGGATGATGAAGGCCGTACCCAGCACTTCGAACGGATGCTCGACCAGGATGTTCGGATCGAACAGCATGCCGACCGAGACGAAGAACAGCACCGCGAAGGCATCGCGCAGCGGCAGCGAGTCGTTGGCGGCCTTGTGGCTGAGTTCGGACTCGTTGAGCAGCATGCCGGCGAAGAACGCGCCCAGCGCGTAGGACACGCCGAACAGGGTCGCCGAGCCGAACGCCACGCCCAGCGCGATGGCCAGCACCGACAGGGTGAACAGTTCGCGCGAGCCGGTGCTGGCGGTGCGTTCGAGGATCCAGGGAATCACCCGCCGTCCGACCACCAGCATCACGGTGACGAACAGCGCGAGCTTGAGCAGGGTCCAGCCCAGGCTGGCGATGATGGCGCCGGCGCTGAGTCCGCCGGTCTCGCCCTGCTGGCCGGCCAGTCCGCCGATCACCGGCATCATCACCAGCGCCAGCACGCAGGCCAGGTCCTCCACGATCAGCCAGCCCACCGCGATGCGTCCGCGCGAGGTGTCCAGCAGGCGGCGTTCCTCCATCGCCCGCAGCAGCACCACGGTACTGGCGGTGGACAGCGAGAAGCCGAAGATGATCCCGTACAGCGTGGGCCAGCCCATCAGCGCCGCCAGGCCCCAGCCGAGCAGCGTGGCCGCGCTGATCTGCACCAGCGCGCCGGGGATGGCGATCCACTTGACCTCCATGAGGTCCTTGAGCGAGAAGTGCAGGCCGACGCCGAACATCAGCAGCATCACGCCGATCTCGGCGAGCTGCTTGGCCAGCTCCTGATCGCCAACGAAGCCGGGGCTGAAGGGCCCCACGCAGATGCCCGCCACCAGATAACCGACCAACGGAGACAGCCGCAAGCGATTGGCCACCGCGCCCAGGACGAAGGCGAGGGCAAGGCCAATGGCGACGATGTTGATCAGGTCGGTGTCATGGTGCATCGAGGCTCGCGTTTTCCAGGGGAAAGGAGGTCGAGTTTCGCCGATGCGGCGCCGCTGCGGCAAACGGAAAACTGAGCGGCGTGTTCATCCTACACCGTGCGTGGACCGGGCGAGCCGGCGCCGACGGACGGCGGCGGAAGGCAAATCCCCCGTCGCCTTCGGCGCCCGCCCCCTTTTTCCAAAGGGGCTATCGAGATACTCCGACGCTCGGAAACCCGCTTCGCCTCCCCCTTTTTTAAAAGGGGGACCGAGGGGGATTTGCTTTTCAGCAGCAAGAGCAAATCCCCCGTCGCCTCCGGCGCCCGCCCCTTTTCCGCTTTCAACAGCCGCATGGCTGGTCAAGGGGCTATCGAGGTACTCCGACGCTCGCAAACCCGCTTTGCCTCCCCCCTTTTTAAAAGGGGGACTGAGGGGGATTTGCTTCTTCGCGCCAAGAGCAAATCCCCCGTCGCCTCCGGCGCCCGCCCCCTTTTTCGCTTTCAACAGCCGCATGGCTGGTCAAGGGGGCTAGGAGAGAGTCCGCTGCCGCGCACTCACCACTTGTAGCCGATGCGTCCATACACGTAGGCGCCGTTGAAGCCGGCCGGCGACTGGCTGCTGTAGGGGAACTGGCCGCTGTTGGAGTTCGGGAAGATGGTGCGATCCGGGTACTCGTCCAGCAGGTTGTCCGCGCCCAGGGTGAAGGTCCAGCCGTCGAGCCGGTAGCTGGCCGAGGCGTCGACGGTCCAGATGGCGCCGTATTTCTGATCGTTGGCCGGATTGCCGGTTTCGCTGACCCAGGTGGTGAACTCGCCGTAGCGGGTGGTGCCCAGCGCGAAGTCCCATGCCGCCAGGTTCCAGACCGCGTTGAGGCTGAACTTGTCGCGTGGATAGCCTTCCTCGATGCGACCCTGTTCGTCGCGGCCCACGCGCCAGAGATTGGCGCCCAGCGCGGTCAGTTCCGGCGGGTTCGGCGCGATGCGGGTGATCTCGGTCTTGTTGCGGTTGTAGCCGGCGGTGAGGTTCAGCGTGCTGGCGGCCAGCGGGATCGAATAGGTGCCGACCACGTCTACACCGCGGGTGCGGGTGTCGATGGCGTTGTTGAAGTAGCGCGCGCTGGTCACCCCGTTGATGCCCAGGCTGGCGAGCAGCGCCTGCGCGGCGGCGTTGTTGGCCAGCAGCAGGTTGGACGAGAGCACGATGCGATCGTCGATGTCGATCTGGTAGGCGTCGATGGTGATGTACAGGCGATCCACCGGCTGCAGCACCAGGCCCAGGCTGTAGGACAGCGAGGTTTCCGCCTTCAGCGCCTCCGCGCCCAGCGCCTGCGCGACCGCGCTGGTGGCCGGGAACGTGCCGGATTCGAAGAAGCGATCCACGCTCGCGTTGTACTGCGAGGTCACCACCTGGTAATACTGCTGGGCCAGCGCCGGCGCGCGGAAGCCGCTGGCGACGGTGGCGCGCAACGCGACCTTGTCGGTGAACGCGTAGCGGGCCGACAGCTTGCCGGACGTCTCGCTGCCGAAATCCGAATAGTCCTCGTAGCGCGCGGCGATACCGGCGGAGAACTTGTCGGTGAAATCCGCTTCCAGGCCGACGTAGGCGGCGTAGCTGTGGCGGTCCTCGTGCACCGCGTTGGCGGGCGTGAAGCCGCCGAAGCCCTGCGCGCCGCCGCCGGTGTAGGAATTCGGGTTGCCGGGCGACTGGTTCCACTTCTCGCGGCGATACTCGGCGCCGAAGGACAGCGTGGCCGGATAGGCCAGGCCCCAGTCCAGGGTCTTGGTGAAGTCGGCGTTGAACAGGTTCTGGGTGTACTCCAGCGCACCGTCGTAGAAACGGCGCGGGCTGTTCGCGCCCAGGCTGTAGTTGATGCTGTTCCGGGTGTAGAAGAACAGCTTGTTGTAGCCGTAGTTGTAGCTGACGTCCCAGGTCCAGCCGCTGTCGGTGCCGCCCTTGAGGCCGGCGACCAGCGAGCGATCCTTGGACACCTGGTTGATCTCGGGCACGTAGCCGTTCGGATAGACCTGTGGCACCAGCGGGTTGTGGCCGGGTGAGCGGTAGAACGCGAACGAGGTGATGTCGCGGTTGCTCAGGATGGTCGTCGCGTAGGCGCTGAGGTTGTCGCTGAACTCGAAGCCGGCATTGGCCGATACCGCTTCGGCTTCGACTTCCGGATCACCGTAGACGTAGGCGACCTCGCCGATGTCGGGATTGTTGCCGGTGTTGGGCGAGGTGCCACCGTAGGGGCCCGCGCGATCGGTTTCGTCCTGGCGGGTCACCTGGCCGGCCACGTGCACGAAGCCGCGTCCGTCGCCGAAACCGACGCCGGCATCGCCGGCCAACTGGTACTGGCGGCCGTCGCCGGCCGAGTACTGGCCGGCGTCAAGCACCAGGCTGCCGCCTTTCTCCGCGCCCTTGAGCACGATGTTGACCACGCCGGCGATGGCGTCGGAGCCGTACTGCGCCGAGGCGCCGTCGCGCAGCACTTCGACGCGGGCGATCGAGGACACCGGGATGGCGTTGAGATCCACCGCCGAGGAACCGCGGCCGATGGTGCCGTTGACGTTGACCAGCGCGGACAGGTGGCGGCGCTTGCCGTTGACCAGGATCAGCACCTGGTCCGGCGACAGGCCGCGCAGTTGCGCCGGGCGCACGCCGCTGGTGCCGTCGGTGATGGCCGGGCGTGGGAAGTTCAGCGAGGGCAGGGCGCGCGCCAGCGCGGTCGCCAGCTCGGTGGTGCCGGTGGCCTGCAGCGCTTCCGGGGTGAGGATGTCGATCGGCGACTGCGATTCGGCCGCGGTGCGGTCGGCGACCCGGGTACCGGTGACAATGAGGGTGTCCAGGGTCTGCGGTTTCTGTTCGTCCTGGGCGAAGACGGGGGTGGAGGCGAGGGCCAGGACGATGGCGGCGGACAGCGGAGAAAGCGTGCGGATCATGGGTACTCCAATGCTCGGAACGGGATGCGACGGCCGCGATGCGGCGGTCGTTGGCGTGGCAGAGGCGGCATTCCCGGAGGTATGCTGCACCACAACATAACGTCAATTATTCGTTAACGAGTAGAATCGCGTCGCAGAACTTCTGCTTATGTGCTTATGCCGGTTGGTGCGATTCGTAGGTCGTGATAGCCGCCGGCGCACGTGCATGTCAACGATTTATTAACAAATGTGAGACCGGCGTGGCGTCGTGCGGATGCCGGAGCCGGTTTCCAGGAACGGACTTTTCATCGTGATTTCCCTGCGTAATTTCGCTCTCCGGCGCGGCGAGCGCCTGCTCCTGTCCAATGTCGATCTGGCCCTGCACGCGGGTTACCGGGTGGGCGTGGTCGGCCGCAACGGCACCGGCAAATCCAGCCTGTTCGCCGCCATCCGCGGCGAACTGGAAGCGGACAAGGGCGATGTCGACCTGCCGGGCAAGGTGCGCATCGCCAGCGTTGCCCAGGAAACCCCGTCGCTGCCGGATCCGGCCATCGACTTCGTGCTGGGCGGCGACACCGAGGTGGCGGCCGCGCTGAAGGCCGAGGCCGACGCGCTGGCCGCCGAAGACTGGGAAGCGGTCGCCGCCGCGCACATCCGGCTGGAGGAAGTCGGCGGCTACGACGCCACCGCCCGCGCCGGCAAGCTGCTGCACGGCCTCGGCTTCCCGGCCGAGACCCACCAGCGCGCGGTGTCCGCGTTTTCCGGCGGCTGGCGGGTGCGCCTGAACCTGGCGCGCGCGCTGATGATGCCCAGCGACCTGCTGCTGCTCGACGAACCGACCAACCACCTCGATCTCGATGCCGTGCTGTGGCTGGAGCAGTGGCTGCTGAAATATCCCGGCACGCTGCTGCTGATCTCGCACGACCGCGAATTCCTCGACAACGTCGCCACCCACACCCTGCATCTGCACGGCGGCGGGGCGAAGCTGTACACCGGCGGCTACACCGACTTCGAGCGCCAGCGCGCCGAGCAATTGCGCCAGCAGCAGATCGCGTTCGAGAAGGAACAGGCCGAACGCGCGCATCTGCAATCCTTCATCGATCGCTTCAAGGCCAAGGCGAGCAAGGCGCGCCAGGCGCAGAGCCGGATGAAGCGGCTGGCCAAGCTGGCCGGCACCGAGGCGGTACGGATGGAGCGCGAGTTCCGCATCGAGTTCGCCCAGCCCAACCGCCTGCCGCACTCGCTGATCCGCATCAACCACGGCGAAGCCGGCTATGCCCTTTCCCCGCAAGCGGGGGAAGGTGCCCGAAGGGCGGATGGGGGCAAGGCTCCGGAGAGCGGCCCCCACCCCAACCCTCCCCCGCGGGCGGGGGAGGGAGCGACGATCATCCTGCACGAGGTCGGCTTCGGCCTGGAGGCCGGCGATCGCATCGGCCTGCTGGGTCCCAACGGCGCCGGCAAATCGACCCTGGTCAAGACGCTGGTCGGCGAACTGCCGCTGCTCGACGGCGAGCGCAGCGCGCATCCGGATCTGCGCATCGGCTACTTCGCCCAGCACACGGTGGAATCGCTGCATGAGGGCCAGTCGCCGATCGATCATTTCCGCGAACTTTCGCCGGATGCCTCGACCCAGTCGTTCCGCGACTTCCTCGGCAAGTGGAATTTTCCCGGTGATCGCGCGTTCGAATCGGTGGACGGTTTCTCCGGCGGCGAGCGCGCGCGCCTGGCGCTGGCGCTGATCGCCTGGCAGCAGCCGAACGTGCTGCTGCTCGACGAACCGACCAACCACCTGGACCTGGAAATGCGCGAGGCGCTGGCCGAGGCGCTCAGCGACTTCGACGGCGCCATCGTCATGGTCTCGCACGATCGCCATCTGATTGGCCTGGTCTGCGACACCTTCTGGCGGGTGGCCGACGGCAAGGTGGAACCGTTCGCCGGCGACCTGGACGAATACGCCGCCTGGCTGCGCACGCGTCCGGCCGCGCAGGGCACCAAGATCCGCATGGCGGAAGCCGCGCCCACGCCGCCACCCAAGCCGGCGCCGGCGCGCAAGCCGCCCAATCCGCACAAGCTGGCGCAGGCCGAGGCGCGGATGACCGAGCTCGAGGAACAACTCGCGGCGGTCGACGCGGAACTGGCCGACCCTCGCAGTTATGCTGACGCCGCGCGCGCGGCGGATCTGGGGCAGCAGCGGACCCGCCTGCAGCAGGAACTGGAACAGGCCGAGCAGGCCTGGTCCGCACTGTACGAGGCAGGTTGACCGCGACGGGCGGGATCCCGGAGGGCGAATGAACCAGGAACTGATCTATCTGGCCTTGATCTTCGGCCTGCTGGTGGTGCCGCGCGCATTGCAGCGCTTCAAGCTGCCGGCGCCGCTGACCTGCCTGATGCTGGGCATCGCGGCGATGCTGTGGCTGGGCGAGCGCTCGCATGACGGGGTGATCGCGCTGCTGGCGACGCTGGGCATTTCCTCGCTGTTCCTGTTCGCCGGCCTGGAAGTCGAACTGCAGGCGCTGCGTCGCGGTTTCTGGCCATTGCTCACGCACCTGCTGATCCGCAGCGCGACCCTGTGCGGCGTCGGTTGGCTGGCGTGGCGCTACGCCGGCCTGTCATGGCAGGCGGCGGGCCTGCTGGCGCTGGCGCTGTTGACGCCGTCAACCGGTTTCATCATCGACACCCTGGGACGGCTGGGGCTGGACGAGCAGGAGCGCTTCTGGGTCACCAACAAGGCCATCGCCGGCGAACTGCTGGCGCTGGCGGCGCTGTTCCTGGTGCTGCAGGCGGATCAGCCGATGAAGATGGCGATCTCCTCCGGCATCCTGATCGCGCTGCTGATCGGACTGCCGCTGCTGTTCATCGCGCTGGGGCGCTGGGTGGCGCCGCATGCGCCGGGCTCGGAATTCTCGTTGCTGGTGATGGTGGGACTGATCGCCGCCTTCACCACCTACAAGCTGGGCGTGTACTACCTGGTCGGGGCGTTCGTCGCCGGCCTGATCGCGCGCCTGCTGCGGCAGAAGATGCCGCGCCTGGCTTCCGACGAGAACCTGCACGCGGTACGCCTGTTCGCGACGTTCTTCGTGCCGTTCTACTTTTTCAATGCCGGCCCCAAGGTGCCGGCGGGCGCGCTCAGCTGGGAAGCGCTGGGCCTGGGCCTGCTGCTCACGCTGGCGGTGCTGCCGCTGCGCATCGGCGTGATCTGGGTGCAGCGCCGGCTGATGTTCGGCGAGGACATGCGCAGCAGCCTGCGGGTGTCGCTGGCGCTGGCGCCCACGCTGATCTTCACCCTGGTGCTGGCGGGCATCCTGCGCGAGCGTTTCCACATTCCCGATGCGTTGTTCGGCGCGCTGCTGCTGTACGCGGCACTGACCACGCTGCTGCCGTCGCTGGTGTTCCGCACGCCGTTCGACGTGGATCCGATGGCCGCGCCCGAAGCGGACGCGGCGAGCATGGCGGGCGACGCCCCCGCGTCGTCGCCGGAGCAGCCGGCGGGTGCCGTGGCCGCCGCGGCGGACACCGTGCCGGCGCCGGATTCCGGAACGCGCCCGGCCTAGCGTTCGCCGCCCTCGTCTTCCAGCCATTGGCGCAACCGCGCGGCGGCGACGGATTCCGGGCGCGAGCGCAGGCGGGTGAGCCAGTAGCGCCCGAGTTCCAGCGTCTGCGCGAACGGTTGCAGCAGACGCCCGGAGGCGAGCTCCTGTTCGAACATCGCCAGCGGCAGCAGCGCCACCCCGGCGCCGCGCGTCGCCGCGCTGGCCAGGGTCAGCGAGGAATCGAACTGCGGTCCGCGCGCCTGCAGGCCGGAGAGGCCGGCGGCGGCGAGCCAGCGCGGCCATTCGTCGGCGCGGAACGAGCGCAGCAGCGTCACGTGGGCGAGATCGCGCGGCTGCCGCAGCGCCTGCGCCAGCACGGGCGCGCAGACCGGCGCGAACGGCGTGGACCACAGCGGCGTGCAGACCTCGCCCGGCCAGTCGCCGTCGCCGAAACGGATCGCCGCGTCCAGGCCCTCGCCGGGCAGATCGACGCGGTTGTTGTGGGTGGAGATGCGCAGCTCGATGTCCGGATGCGCGGCGGCGAACGCGGGCAGGCGCGGCAGCAGCCAGCCGGTGGCGAAGGTGCCGACCACGCCCAGGTTCAGCACTTCGCGCGCTTCGCCGCCGGCCAGCCGATCCAGGCTCAGGCCGATGCGATCGAAGGCCTCGCTGAGCACCGGCAGCAAGGCCGCGCCTTCGTCGGTGAGCGCCACGCCACGCGGCAGGCGCTGGAACAGCACGGTCCCCAGACGTTCCTCCAGCGCCTTGATCTGGTGGCTCAGCGCGGCCTGGCTGACGCACAGTTCGTCGGCGGCGCGGGTCAGGTTCTGGTGGCGCGCGGCGGCCTCGAAGGCGCGCAGGGCGTTGAGCGGCAGTTGGGGCCTGAGCATGACCTGTCATGAGCCTGGCTAATGGATGGCATTGAATAACCTCGCTGGTGGCGTCCGGTCAACGCGGGAACAATCAGCTTTCCTCACATGGAGCCCCCCGCATGCTCGCCCGTCGCCAGTTTTTGCAGATGTCCGCCGCCGCGCTGGTTTCGCTGCCCGTCGTTCGCGTGCTGGCCGGGGAGGACACCACCGGTTCACCGGAGGCCGGCTTCGAGGAGGCGCTGGACGGACTGGAGCGCGGCAGTGGCGGACGGCTCGGGGTCTGCCTGTTCGATACCGCCAGCGGGCGACAGTGGGGACGGCGCGTGGATGAGCGCTTCCCGATGTGCAGCACCTTCAAGTTCCCGTTGGCCGCGGCGGTGCTGCGGCGGGTCGAGCGCGGCGAACTGGCGCTCGACCGGCGCGTGTCGATCCGACGCGAGGACATGATCCCGCATGCGCCGGTGACGGAAAAACACGTGGGCGGCCAGCTCAGCGTGGGCGAACTCTGCCAGGCGACGATGATCTGGAGCGACAACCCGGCGGCCAACCTGCTGTTGCCGTTGGTGGGCGGTCCCGCCGGGGTGACCGCGTTCCTGCGCGCCAGCGGCGATGCCGTCACCCGCAACGACCGCGACGAGCCGGAGGTCAACCGGTTCAGCCCGGACGACCCGCGCGACACGACCTCGCCGGCGGCGATGGCCGGCAGCCTGCGCCGGCTGGTGCTGGGCGGGGGGCTCGGGGCGGAATCCCGCCGCCGGCTGGCGGACTGGCTGATCGACAACCGTACCGGCGACCGCCGCCTGCGCGCCGGCCTGCCGGCCGGCTGGAAGGTCGGTGACAAGACCGGCAGCAACGGCGAGGACACCACCAACGACATCGCCATCGTGTGGCCGGACCGGGGTCGCGCGCCGTGGCTGCTGACCGCCTATCTGCAGGGGGCGAAGGTCGATGCGGACGCGCGTGATGGCGTGCTGCGGCAGGTCGGGGTGGCCGCGGCGCGGTTCATCGGATGAGGCCGCGGCGGGCAGGCCACCGTTGAATCCGGGCCGCCAGGCCCCAGAATAGGGGCCTGCGTTTCCTCATCAATGCGTTTCCGCCATGCCGATTTATGCCTTCGAGTGCGCCGAATGCGGCCACGCCTTCGACCGACTGCAGAAACTGTCCGACCCGGATCCCGATGCCTGCCCGTCCTGTGGCCGGCCGGCGGTCAAGCGCCAGCTGACCGCGCCCGCCTTCCGCCTGGCCGGCGGCGGCTGGTACGAGACCGATTTCAAGAAGGATGGCGACAAGAAGCGCAACCTGGCCGAAGGCGGCAGCACCTCCGCCGCTTCGTCTTCCGCCGCTTCGTCCTCCGGCGACACGGCGGCCCCGGCCAAGACCGAATCCAAGCCGGCCTCGACGCCGTCCGCGGGTTGAGCCTGCGCGGGGACGGCCCGTGCGGCCCGTCCCCGGATCGGACCCGCGGGGCTAGCGCGCGCTGAAGCGCGCGTTGCAGCCGCCGCGGACCCAGATTTCCTGGCGGTTGGCGTCATACCCCCAGCCGCGGGTCTCCACGCAGATGCCCTGCGAGAATTCCTGCTGCACGCGCGGCCGGCCCTGGCGGGCGTCCCAACGGCAGCGGTTGAGCCGCGGATCGCCCGGACGGCTGGCGCACTGGACGCTGTAGCCCGGATTGCCGCCACCCCAGCCGCCACCGGCCACGCCGAAACGGGCGCGGCAGCCGTGGTTGACCCAGATGAGATTGCGCTGGTGGCCCCAGTTGTTCCCTTCCCGGCATTGGGCCTTGGACAGGTTCTGCACCACCACCGGGCGGCCGCGGCGGTCGTCCCAGGCGCAGGTGCGGTAGCGCGCGTCCTCGCTGGCGCAGGTCACGGTGTAGCCGCTGTTGCCGCCGCCGTTGCCCCAGCCCTGCGAGGTTTCCACGAACTCCCCCCGGCAGCCGTTGCGGACCCGGATCACCCCGGGCTGCTGCTGCCAGGACCGGCCCTCGACGCAGGCCCCGCTGGACAGTTGGCGGGACAGCCGGGCGCGGTTGGCGAAGCCGGTCTGGCAACTGCGTTCACGCTGGTCGACGCTTTCGCAGCGGACGGTGCGGCCGGGCGCCGGGCCGGGATTCCAGCCGCCGTTTCCGCCCCCCAGCGAGGTGGCGATGTCCTGCTTGATCCGGCTGAAAGGCCAACCGGACAGGCGCACCTGGTCGAGGTAGAAGCGCAACTGGTCGTCGGGAATGCGGCGCCCGCGCGACTGTTCGCTGTACTCCAGGCTGATCACCCGGGTCTGCTCCGCCACGGTCAGGGTCCGCAGGTTTTCCGGCGCGTAGGCCCGGGTCTGGACCTGGGCCGGGGCATGGCTGGCCAGCAAGGCCAGGAAGAGTGCGCACAGCGACTTCATCACAGCCTTGTTCATGGTGGTCTCCCGTCGGGAGCGGCAAGCTTAATCCCGTTGCGGGCCGGGTAGGCTAGGCCCGCGCGGCGGGGGGCGGGCGACCCGGGCCGGGTTAGACTATGCGGCTTTCCGGCCCTCGCCGGATGCAACTCGCGGAGCCCCCATGCGTACCCATTACTGCGGCCTCATCAACGAGGCCATGATCGGCCAGACCGTCACCCTGTGCGGCTGGACCGACGTTGCCCGCAACCTCGGCGGCGTGTGCTTCATCGACCTGCGCGACCACGAAGGCATCGTGCAGGTGACGGTGGAGCCGGCGGCTGGCGATCGGAATGCCGCGGACGTGTTCGCGGTGGCCGCGGACCTGGGCTATGAGGACGTGTTGCAGGTCGAAGGCGTGGTGCGCGCGCGCCACAGCGTCAACGAGAAGATTCCCACCGGCAAGGTGGAAATCGTCGCCACCCGCATCAGCGTGCTCAACAAGGCGCAGCCGCTGCCGTTCCACGCGCACGAGAACGCCGGCGAGGACATCCGCCTGAAGTATCGCTACCTGGACCTGCGCCGTCCGGAGATGCAGCGCATGCAGCGCACCCGCATCCGCCTGGTGCAGGCGCTGCGCCGCTGGCTGGACGCCCGTGGCTTCCAGGACATCGAGACGCCGATCCTGACCAAGGCCACGCCGGAAGGCGCGCGCGACTTCCTGGTGCCGGCGCGCCTGCATCCGGGCGAGTTCTACGCGCTGCCGCAGTCGCCGCAGCTGTTCAAGCAGATCCTGATGGTCGCCGGCTTCGATCGCTATTACCAGATCGCTCGCTGTTTCCGCGACGAGGCGCTGCGCGCCGATCGCCAGCTGGAATTCACCCAGCTGGACATGGAGTTCGCCTTCGTGCGCGAGCGCGACGTGCAGGACACCGTGGAAGGCATGATCCGCGACATCTTCAAGGAGGTGATGTCCGTCGATCTGGCCGAGCCCTTCCCGCGCATGACCTGGGCCGAGGCGATGCGCCGCTACGGTTCGGACAAGCCCGACCTGCGCATCGACCTGGAACTGGTCGATGTCGCCGAACTGGTCAAGGACAGCGAATTCGCCGTGTTCTCGGCCGCCGCCGCGGATCCGGACGGCCGCGTCGCCGCGCTGCGCGTCCCGGGCGGCGCCAGCCTGTCGCGCAAGCAGATCGACGAGTATGCCGCGCATGCCGCCAAATACGGCGCCAAGGGCCTGGCCTACATCAAGATCGCCGACAACGGCGAAGTCAGCTCGCCGATCCAGAAATTCTTCGGCGAGGAAGCGTTCTCGGCGTTGGTCGCGCACGTTGGCGCCGGCAACGGCGACATCGTGTTCTTCGGCGCGGGCGGCTACAACAAGGTCTCCGACTTCATGGGTGCGCTGCGCCTGAAGGCCGGCAAGGAATTCGGTCGCGTCGCCGAAGGCTGGCGTCCGCTGTGGGTCACCGATTTCCCGATGTTCGAGTGGGACGAGGAAGCGCAACGCTACGTGGCCCTGCATCATCCCTTCACCGCGCCGGCGGTGGACGACATCGCCGACCTGCGCGCGAACGCGAAGACCGCGGTGTCGCGTGGCTACGACATGGTGCTCAACGGCAACGAGATCGGCGGCGGTTCGATCCGCATCCATCGCCCCGACATGCAGAGCGCGGTGTTCGAGCTGCTGGGCATCGGCGCGGAAGAGGCGGAGGCCAAGTTCGGCTTCCTGCTGGACGCGCTGAAATTCGGTGCGCCGCCGCACGGCGGCATCGCCTTCGGCATCGACCGCATCGCCGCGCTGATGGCGGGCACCGAATCGATCCGCGACGTGATCCCGTTCCCCAAGACCACCACCGCGCAGTGCCTGATGACCGGCGCACCCTCGCCGATTCCCGACGAGCAATTGGCGGAACTGCACATCCAGGTGCGGCCGGTCGCGCCGAAGGCGCAGTAATCCGTCGCCTGGCCCCGCATTCGCGGGGCCGGGTTCCGCGAATCGTTCTTCCATTCGTCTGGTGGCAATCGCCGCCTGATTCCCCGCCAGGGGATTTTCTCTACTTCCGGAGTATTGGCATGACCGAGTTTGCATTCGCATTGCAGTGGGAAAAGCTGGGCAACGAGGGCACCGAGCCGGGGCTGGTGACCGAACGCGCCCGCGTGTTCGGCGGCTGGGTGGTGCGCATCGGTACCTCGCCGGCGGCGATGGCGCTGACCTTCGTGCCGGACGGCGAGGGCCGCTGGGATGGCGAGGACTTCGGCGAGGACGACTACGAGTACGAGGACGAGGAAGAAGGCGAGGACGACGAGGACGCCGAAGAGGAAGACGAGTCGGACGAGGACGACGAGGAAGAGTGAGCGTGGAGATCCGCCGCGCCACCCCGGATGACGCCGGAACCCTGTCGGCGCTGGCGGCGCGCACCTTCGTCGAGACCTTCGGCCACCTGTATCCGCCGGAGGACCTGCAGGCGTTCCTCGCGGACGCCTACGCGGTGGACAAGCAGCGGATCATCCTGAGCCACCCCGACTACGCGGTGTGGCTGCTGGAAGCCGACGGCGTGGCGGTCGGCCACGCCGCGGCCGGCCCGTGTGGCCTGCCGCATCCGGACGTCGTCGCCGGTGACGGCGAACTCAAGCGCCTGTACGTGCTGAAGACGCACCAGAACGGCGGCTGGGGCGCGCGCCTGTGCGACACCGCGCTGGCCTGGCTGGAACGTGACGGCCCGCGCACGCTGTGGATCGGCGTGTGGTCGCAGAACTTCGGCGCCCAGCGCTTCTATGCCCGCTATGGTTTCGAAAGGGTGGGCGACTACGAGTTTCCGGTCGGCCGCGTGCGCGACCACGAGTTCATCCTGCGACGGACCGCGCACACGCGGCCCTGAGCCGCGCGGCCAGCCTTCCCCGCGAGATCCGGTTGGGGGCTGCGCCTGCGGAGCATCCCTCCACGCGCCCGGTTGGCGGGTGGAGCGGGAATCGGAGAGACTGCGGGCATGGTCAAATCCGCGTCCGCTCTCCCCCGCGTCCTCATTCTTCATGGCATCTGGAATGCGCGCTCGTGGGTGGCGCCGCTGGCGTGGCGGCTGCGCGCGGAAGGATTCGATGCCGAGGTGTTCGGCTATGACAGCGTGTTCGGCGGTCCCGAAGCCGCGATTCCGCGCCTGATCGACCATTTGCGGTCCACTGGCGGCCCCATCGGCCTGGTTGGCCACAGCCTGGGCGGCGTGATCGCCCTGGAAACCCTGCGCCAGGCGCCGGATCTGCCGGTGCCGCGGGTGGTCTGCCTGGGCTCGCCGCTGCGCGGCAGCCTGACCGCGCGGAATCTCGCCAGCCATCCCTGGAGCGTGCATGCGCTCGGCCGCAGTGGACCGTTGCTGCTGTCCGGCTGCGCAGCCTGGCAGGGCCCGGCGCAGGTGGGCGTGGTGGCCGGCAACGTCGCGCGTGGTTTCGGCCGCCTGCTGGCCCGGTTCGAAGGGGAATCCGACGGCACCGTGTCGGTGGAGGAAACCCGCCTGGCGGGCCTGGCCGACCACTGCATCGTCGCCGCCAGCCACACCGGCCTGGTGTTCTCCGCCGATGCCGCGCGCCAGGCCGCGAATTTCCTGCGCCACGGACGTTTCGCCCATCCGGAAACGCGTGGAACCGGAGCCGGAACACTGCCCGGAGCGGCGGCCGGAACACGAGCCGATAACGGCCGCGCCGGCGCGATGGAGTAGAATCGCCGCCCCGTCAGCAGCCTTGTTCCGGAAGACCCATGGGTAGAGGACCCTCGATCGAAGCCCGCAAGAATGCCAGCGACGCCAAACGCGGCAAGATCTTCACCAAGATCATCCGCGAGATTGGCGTGGCCGCGAGGGCGGGCGGGGGCGATCCCAACAACAATCCGCGCCTGCGGGTGGCGGTGGACAAGGGCCTGGTGGCCAACATGTCCAAGGACGTGATCGAGCGCGCCATCAAGAAAGCCACCGGCGAGCTGGAAGGCGTGGTCTACGAGGAAGTGCGCTACGAAGGCTACGCGCCCGGCGGGGTGGCGGTGATCGTCGACTGCCTGACCGACAACCGCGTGCGCACGGTGGCCGACGTCCGCCACGCCTTCAGCAAGTGCGGCGGCAACATGGGCACCGAAGGCTCGGTCGCGTTCATGTTCAAGCGACTGGGTGTTCTGAGTTATGCGCCGGGCGCCGACGAGGAAAAAATCACCGAGGCCGCCATCGAGGCCGGCGCGGACGACGTGGTGGTGTATCCCGACGACGGCTCCATCGACGTCATCACCGCGCCCGACGCCTTCCAGGCCGTGAAGGACGCCATGGACGCCACCGGCCTGTCGGCCGACCAGGCCGAAGTCACCTTCCGCGCCGACAACGACATCGCCGTGCAGGGCGACACCGCCAAGCAGGTGGTGAAACTGCTGGACATGCTCGAAGACCTGGATGACGTGCAGAACGTCTATTCCAACGCCGAACTCGGCGCGGATGCGTATGCGTAACAGCGACGGGAATCGGGAATCGGGAATGGAAAATCGTCAGCCAGTCCTCTTCCCGGGCTCAACCGAGAAAGATTCCGTTGCGGGGATCCGCTTTCGCTCTTTCGATTCCCGATTCCCGATTCCCCATTCCCGCCCAGAATGACCCGCATCCTAGGCATCGATCCGGGTTCGCAGCGCACGGGCGTCGGCATCATCGACGTGGATGGCGCGGGGCGGACGACGCATGTGCACCATGCGCCGCTGGTGTTGCTGGGCGCGGAGGATTTTCCGCAGCGGCTCAAGTGCCTGCTGACCGGGCTGGCCGAGATCATCGAGACCTGGCGGCCGGACGAGGTGGCGATCGAGAAGGTGTTCATGGCGCGCAATCCGGATTCGGCGCTGAAACTGGGCCAGGCGCGCGGCGCGGCGATCTGCGCGGTGGTGCTGCGCGATCTGCCGGTGCACGAATACGCGGCCAAGGAAGTGAAACTGGCCGTGGTCGGCAAGGGCAGCGCCGAGAAGCACCAGATCCAGCACATGGTCGGCATCATGCTGGGCCTGCACGGCAAGCTGCAGGCCGACGCCGCCGACGCCCTGGCCGTGGCGATCACCCACGCGCACGTGCGCGCCACCGCCAACCGCCTGGGCGTCAATGCCCGCCAAGCATGGAGCCGCAAGTGATGCTGTGCGGGAATCGAGAATGGGGAATGGGGAATGGATGGAGGCCGTTGCGGCGCTCTTCCGATTCTCCATTCCCGATTCCCTATTCCCGTGCCCGGAGGGCAGCATGATCGGACGACTGCGCGGCATTCTTTCGCACAAGCAGCCCCCGTGGCTGATCATCGACGTGGGCGGGGTGGGGTATGAGCTGGAGGCGCCGATGAGCACCTTCTACGATCTGCCCGACGTCGGCCGCGAGGTCACCCTGTTCACCCACTACGCGCAGAAGGAAGACAGCGTGTCGCTGTACGGCTTCCTGCGCGAGGGCGAGCGGCGCCTGTTCCGCGACGTGCAGAAAGTCAGCGGCATCGGCGCCAAGATCGCGCTGGCGGTGCTGTCCGGCGTCAGCGTCGACGAGTTCGCGCGACTGGTCCAGTCCAGCGACGTGACCGCGCTGACCCGCATCCCCGGCATCGGCAAGAAGACCGCCGAGCGCATGGTGGTGGAACTGCGCGATCGCGCCGCGGATCTGGGCGGCGGCGGGACCAGCGCCAGCCTGCCGGTGGATCCGCAATCCGAAGCCACCATCGCCCTGCAGCAATTGGGCTACAAGCCGGCCGAGGCCGCCCGCATGGCCCGCGATGCCACCGGCAGCGGCGACGATGCGGCGACGATCATCCGCAAGGCCCTGCAGTCGGCCCTGCGCTGAACTGTTTAGAGCCTTTCCTCACTTACCGCGCGCTAGCCTTTACCCCGCCATGTCCGCATCCGCTTCCTCCCATTCGGCCGCTTCGTCCTCCGGCGGCCACGGCCACGGCCATTCGCACGGCACGCCGCAGGGCCTGCCCGGCCTGGTCATCGCCGCGGCCGGCGTGGTGTTCGGCGACATCGGCACCAGCCCGCTGTACACGCTGAAGGAAGCGTTCTCCGAACACTTCCACCTGCAGGCCAACCACGACACGGTGCTGGGCATCCTGTCACTGGTGTTCTGGGCGATGATGATCGTGGTGACGGTGAAGTACGTCTCCATCATCATGCGCGCCGACAACGAGGGCGAGGGCGGCATCATGGCGCTGATGGCGCTGACCCAGCGCACCCTCAAGAAGGGATCGCGCACCGCCTACGTGGTCGGCATCCTCGGCATCTTCGGCGCCTCGCTGTTCTTCGGCGACGGCGTGATTACCCCCGCCATCTCCGTGCTGGGCGCGGTCGAGGGCCTGGAGGTCGCCGCGCCGGCGCTGGATCGCTTCATCGTGCCGATCACCATCGTGATCCTGCTGGCGGTGTTCCTGGTCCAGCGGTTCGGCACGCAGAAGGTGGGCCGGGTGTTCGGGCCGATCATGGTGATCTGGTTCCTGTCGCTGGCCGCGATCGGCATCGGCAACATCATCGACGCGCCGGAAGTGCTCAAGGCGCTCAACCCGCTGTGGGGTGCCCGTTTCTTCATCGACCACGGCTGGCAATCGGTCCTCATCCTCGGCGTGGTGGTGCTGGCCGTCACCGGCGGCGAGGCGCTGTATGCCGACATGGGCCATTTCGGCATCAAGCCGATTCGCTACGCCTGGTACATCCTGGTGCTGCCGTGCCTGTTCCTGAACTATCTGGGGCAGGGCGCGTTCGTGCTGGAGCATCCGGCGGCGGTAGTGAATCCGTTCTATGAAGCAGTGCCGCGCTGGGCGCTGTACCCGATGATCGTGATGGCCACGCTGGCGGCGGTGATCGCCTCGCAGGCGGTCATCACCGGCGCGTTCTCGGTGGCGCGCCAGGCGATGCAGCTGGGCTACATCCCGCGCATGCAGATCAAGCACACCTCGCACGACACCATCGGCCAGATCTACATCCCCGGGATCAACTGGATCCTGATGGTCGCGGTGCTGACCGTGGTGCTGATGTTCCAGGATTCGACCCGCCTGGCCGCGGCCTACGGCATCTCGGTGTCCGCGACCATGCTGATCGACACCCTGCTGCTGGCGCTGGTGGCGCGGGCGCTGTGGCCGAAGGGCAGCGGCGTGGTCATCGCGCTGTGCGTGGTGTTCTTCGTGGTCGACGTCGGCTTCGTGTTCGCCAATGGCGCCAAGTTCTTCCAGGGCGCCTGGTTCCCGGTGGTGCTGGGCATCGTCGTGTTCACCCTGCTGCGCACCTGGCGCCGCGGCCGCGAGCTGCTCAGCGCCGAGATCCGCAAGGAAGGCATCCAGCTGGATACCTTCCTGCCGGGCCTGATGCTGGCGCCGCCGGTGCGGGTGCCGGGCACGGCGGTGTTCCTGACCGCCCAGACCGGCATGGTTCCGCACGCGCTGCTGCACAACCTCAAGCACAACAAGGTGCTGCACGAGCGCAACGTATTCCTGACCGTGGAAACCCTGCCGGTGCCGTTCGCGCCGATGGAAAAGCGCCTGAAGATCGACTCCATCGGCGACGAGTTCTACCGGGTCATCGTCAAGTTCGGCTTCATGGAGACCCCGGACGTGCCGCAGGCGCTGATGCGTTCCTGCGACCGTGGCGGCATCTACTTCGATCCGATGGAGACGACCTATTTCGCCAGCCGCGAGAGCATCGTCGCCACCGCCCATCGCGGCATGCCGGTCTGGCGCGACAAGCTGTTCGCGGTCATGCACCGCAACGCGGCGCCGGCGACCGGATTCTTCCGTATTCCGGGCAACCGGCTGGTCGAGCTGGGCGCGCAGGTCGAGATCTGAGCGCCGCATCGCACAGCGCATGACCGGAAGGGCCGGACCCGCGCGGGCGCCGGCCCTTTTTCCATGGCGGTTTGCCCCATAATGGCGGCATGACCGAAGACCGCATCATCGCCTCCGGCGCCACCCGCGAAGACGAAGCCATCGAGGCCAGCATCCGGCCCAAGCGGCTGGACGAGTATCTCGGCCAGAAACCGGTGCGCGAGCAACTGGACATCTACATCCAGGCGGCCAAGGGACGCGGCGAAGCGCTGGATCACGTGCTCATCTTCGGGCCGCCGGGGCTGGGCAAGACCACCCTGAGCCACGTCATCGCCAACGAGCTGGGCGTCAACATGCGGGTCACTTCCGGCCCGGTGATCGAGAAGGCCGGTGATCTGGCCGCGCTGTTGACCAACTTGCAGCCGCACGACGTGCTGTTCGTGGACGAGATCCATCGCCTGTCGCCGGTGGTCGAGGAAGTGCTGTACCCGGCCATGGAGGATTTCCAGATCGACATCATGATCGGCGAGGGGCCGGCCGCCCGTTCGATCAAGCTGGACCTGCCGCCGTTCACCCTGGTCGGCGCGACCACCCGCGCCGGCCTGCTGACCGCGCCGCTGCGCGACCGTTTCGGCATCGTCCAGCGGCTGGAGTTCTACAGTGCCGAGGAGCTGACCAGCATCGTGCGCCGTTCGGCCCGTATCCTCGGCATCGACTGCGAGCCACAGGGGGCAGCCGAAATCGCGCGGCGTTCACGTGGCACGCCGCGTATCGCCAACCGACTGCTGCGACGGGTCCGCGACTACGCCCAGGTGCGTGCCACCGGCCACATCGACCACGCGGTCGCCGATGCGGCCATGCAGATGCTGAAAGTGGACCCGGAGGGCTTCGACGAACTGGATCGGCGCATGCTGCGGACCATCATCGACAGCTTCGACGGTGGCCCGGTGGGCGTGGAATCGCTGGCGGCGGCCCTGTCCGAGGAACGCGGCACGCTGGAGGACGTCATCGAGCCCTACCTGATCCAGCAGGGTTTCCTGATCCGCACCGCGCGTGGCCGCATGGCCACCTCCAAGGCCTACCGGCACCTGGGCCTGAAACCCCGCCGGGAACTGGAACTGGGCGGCGGCGGCAATGACGAACTGTTCTGAGCCGATGGCCCGGTACCCCGTTTTGTCCGGAGAAGCCTGCCTTTGAGCGCCCAATCGCAGACCAATGACCCCGTTTCCCGGCTATTCAGTTGGCCGACACGCGTCTATTGGGAAGATACCGACGCTGGCGGCGTGGTCTATCACGCGCAGTACGTGGCGTTCCTGGAACGTGCGCGGACGGAATGGCTGCGCGCGCGCGGCCACAGCCAGGAGTGGCTGCGCGGGGACCATGACCTGGTCTTCGCGGTCCGCGCGATGACGCTGGATTTCCTGAAACCGGCGCGCCTGGACGACCTGCTGCAGGTGGAACTCGTGTTACGCCGGTGCAAGCGCGCCAGTGTCGTCTTCGCCCAGCGCATCCTGCGCGGCGAGGACGTCCTGCTGACGGCAGAGGTGAAGGTCGCGGCGCTTTCCGCCGCGGGATTCAGACCCAAACCGCTGCCCGAAGCGTTGTATGAAGAATTCAAGTTGTTCGAAACGCCGAACTGACCAATCCGAAACATCGAGGAATACCGGATGATCGCACCGCTCCTGGCCGCCGTGGTCGAAGCCCTGCCCGAGGACACTGCCGCCGCCGCCGTCCAGGCGACCGCCGCCGCCACCCACAGCGGCATCAACTACCTGGAGCTGATGCTCAAGGCCAGCCTGCCGGTCAAGCTGATCGTCGTGCTGCTGCTGCTGGGCTCCCTGATCAGCTGGATCATCATTTTCCGCAAGGCGCGGGTATTCAAGGCCGCCAACCGCGACGCCGATGACTTCGAGAGCCGGTTCTGGTCCGGCGCCGAACTGAGCAAGCTGTACGCCAGCGCGGCCGACCGCAACCGGGTGGTCAGCGGACTGGAGGCGATCTTCGAAGCCGGCTTCCGCGAATTCGCCCGCCTGCGCGACAAGCGCAAGCTGGACCCGCGCGCCCAGTTGGAAGGCGCCCAGCGCGCCATGCGCGCGACCTACGCGCGCGAGGTCGATCAGCTGGAACGCAACCTGGAGCTGCTGGCCAACATCGGCTCCACCGCGCCGTACGTGGGTCTGGTCGGCACCGTGTTCGGCATCATGGTCACCATGCACGACATGCTCAACAGCGGCGAGCAGGCGGGCATCGCCTCGGTCGCGCCGGGCATTTCCGAAGCGCTGTTCGCCACCGCCATCGGCCTGTTCGTGGCGATTCCGGCGGTGTGGGCCTACAACCGCTTCACCACCCGGGTCGAGCGCATCTCGGTGCGTTATGAAACCTTCGCCGAGGAGTTCAGCTCGATCCTGCAGCGCCAGTCCTCGGGCGACGAATAAGCGGAGTCCGCCATGACCGCCGCCATCTCCCGCGTGCGCAAGCGCCGCAAGCTCAAGTCCGAAATCAACGTCGTGCCGTACATCGACGTGATGCTGGTGCTGCTGATCATCTTCATGGTGACCGCGCCACTGCTGACCCTCAGCGTGGACGTGGACCTGCCCAGGTCGAACGCCCGTTCGGTCGAGAGCAAGAAGGATCCGATCATCGTCAGCGTCAACGCCGACGGCGCCTATACGCTGACCCTGGAAAGCGGCAAGCCGGAGCGCCTGGACGGCGTGACCCTGGCCGCCAAGCTCAAGGCCTTCGTCAGCCAGAATCCCGATGCGCCGGTGTTCGTCGCCGCGCCGGGCCATTCTGATTACCAGAAGGTCATGGACACGATGGTGATGTTGCAGCAGGCCGGGGTGAAGAAGGTCGGCCTGATGAGCCAGCCCGGTGGCAATGCACGCTGACGCGCTCCCCCCCCGGCATCGTCCCGAAGAAGACGATCTTGCCGTTCCGGTCGCACTCGCGATCGGCGTGCATGCGCTGATCGCGCTGCTGTTCCTCGCCGCCTACCTGTGGTCGCCCTCGCACGACTTCGACGCGGCCGCCGGTTCGCCGGTGATCGAGGCTTCGCTGGAGATCTCCAGCGCCGATATCCGCTCGGCCCAGCAAGCGATGGAAAACGCGCCCAAGCCGGAGCCGATGCCGACCCCGATCGAGGAAACCGCCGAGGAGGAGACGGTGCCGCCGCCTCAGCCGCTGCCCGAGCCGCGCCCGCAGGACTCGCCGGTGGCGCCGCAGCAGCAGGCGCAGGAACGCATCCCCGTCCCGGACACCGAGGACCAGGACGCCGCCAGTCGCCTGGCCATTTCCCAGGAAAAGGCGCTGAAGGAGCAGGAAGAGAAGCGTCGCCAGGAACAGATCGACCTGACCGAGCGCGAGCGCCAGCAGGAGGCCGAGCGCAAGCAGCGGCTGGCCAAGCAGCAGGAAGAGGCCGAGCGCGACAAGAAGCTGGCCGACCTGCGACGCCGCCGCGAGCAGGCCGCCCGCGAGGCGCAGATGGCCGAGCAGAAGCTGCGCCAGTTGCAGAACGTGCAGGCCCAGCGCGCCAGCACCACGGCCAGCGCGGCGACTCCCGCCGCCAGCCGCAGCGGCGGCCAGCCGGGGCAGGGCGGCACCAGCAACGATCTGACCGCGCAGTACGCCGCCGCCATCCAGCGGGCGGTGCTCAACCAGTGGATCCGCCCGGACAGCGTGCCGGTCGGCCAGCGGTGCCGCATCACCATCCGCCAGTTGCCCGGCGGCGAAGTCATCGACGCCAAGGTCGACCCGAGCTGCCCCTACGACGAGGCCGGCCGGCGCTCGGTGGAGGCCGCGGTGCTGCGCGCCCAGCCCCTGCCGTACCGTGGATTCGAGAATGTTTTCCAGCGCACCCTGAATTTCACGTTCGAAGCGCAGGATCGCTGAGAGAATCGCGTTCCTGAACAGGCGCCGTTCACGATTGCGAAAACGTTCACGCGCAAGCTGGTATCCCTTTCCGTTCAGACAGACCGAGAACCCCCGACCTGCCATGAAAAAACTGCCGCGCTGGCTTTCCGCCCTGACCCTCCTGCTGCTGTCGTTCGCCGCTGCCGCCCAGGAGCGTGGGCTGGACATCGACATCATCGGCGGCAATGCCTCGGCGCTGCCCATCACCATCGTGCCGATGCCGTACCAGGGCTCGGCGGGCGCCCCGCAGACCGACGTGGCCGGCGTGGTGCGCGCGGACCTGGAGCGTTCCGGCTCCTTCCGCACCCTGCCGGAGGCCAGCATCGTCGAACGCCCGACCCGTGGCAGCGAGGTCCAGTATCCGACCTGGCGCGCGCTCAAGCAGGACTATCTGGTGGTGGGCCGCGTGGTCGACGCCGGTGACGGCGGCTACCGGGTCGAGTACGAACTGTTCGACGTGGCCAAGCAGGAGCGCCTGCTGGGACTGGCGATGACCGCGCGCGCCAACGCCATGCGCGATGTCGCCCACCAGATGGCCGACGCCATCTACGAGAAGATCCTCGGCATCCCGGGTGCGTTCTGGACCCGCATCGCCTACGTCACCGCCAGCGGCGCAGGCAAGGGCGCGCGCTATGCGCTGATGATCGCCGACTCCGACGGTTTCAACCCGCAGACCGTGGTGCGCTCCTCCGAGCCGCTGCTGTCGCCGTCGTGGGCTCCCGATGGCCGTCGACTGGCCTATGTGAGCTACGAGGGCGGCAACTCGGCCGTGTTCGTCCAGGACATCACCACCGGCGCACGCCAGAAGGTCTCGGGCTTCCGCGGCATCAATGGTTCGCCGTCGTTCTCGCCGGATGGCAACCGGCTGGCGCTGACCCTGTCGCGCAGTGGCAATCCGGAAATCTACGTGATGGACATCGCCAGCCGGCAGCTGCGCCAGCTGACCAACCAGTCCAGCATCGACACCGAGCCGGTCTGGAGCCCGGATGGCGGCAGCATCTACTTCACCTCCGATCGCGGCGGCCGTCCGCAGATCTACCAGGTGCCGGCCAGCGGCGGTTCCGCGAGCCGGGTAACGTTCGAAGGCAGCTACAACGCCTCGGCGAAGATCTCCTACGATGGCAAGAAGATCGCCGTGGCGCAGGGCAGCGGCAATACCTACCGCATCGCCCTGATGGATCGCAGCCTGGGCTCGCCGCGCTGGTCCACCCTGTCGCCGGGCTCGCTGGACGAGTCCCCCAGCTTCGCGCCCAACGCCAGCATGGTCCTGTATGCCGCCCGCGAAGGTGGAAGAGGCGTACTGTATGCGGTCTCCGCCGACGGCCGGGTCCGCCAGCGCCTGGTGCTGGCCGATGGCGATGTGCGCGAGCCGGCATGGTCGCCGTACCGCGCAAAGCGTTAAGATAACGTCTACGGTTTTACCCCCATCCCTGCGAGAAGCCGAAGGAATGACGATGAACAATACTGCCCGCGTTTTGATGCTGTCCCTGATGTCCGTGGCCGTGCTGGCCGGTTGCAAGAAGGCTGTGAAGGAAACCCAGCCGACCGACACCACCACCACCGTCCCGACCACCCCGACCGAGCCCACCACTTCCGGCGTCTACGGCCCGAACGACCTGGACACCGACGCCTGCCTGCGCCAGCGCGTGGTGTACTTCGATCTGGACCAGGATTCGCTGAAGCCGGAATTCCAGGCCATCATGGGCTGCCACGCCAAGTACCTGCGTGACCGTCCGTCCTCGCGCATCACCCTGGAAGGCCATGCCGACGAGCGCGGCAGCCGCGCCTACAACCAGGGTCTGGGCGAGCGCCGTGGCAACGCCGTGTCGTCCGCGCTGCAGGCCAACGGCGGCTCCGGCAGCCAGCTGAGCGTGGTGAGCTACGGTGAAGAGCGTCCGATCTGCACCGAATCCAACGAGTCGTGCTGGGCGCAGAACCGTCGCGTCGAGATCGTCTACACCGCCAAGTAAGCGATGAGCGCGATGTCGATCGGCAAGCGTTTCCTGCTGGTCACGGCGGCGGTCCTGGTGGCCGCCGCTCCCGCCTGGGCGCAACGCCAGAGTCTGGCGGACCGCGTCGCGGCGCTGGAGGCCAAGGCCAACAATTCCCAGGCCAACATGGAATTGTTGAACCGCCTGAGTCAGCAGGAAGGCGAAATCCGCGAACTGCGTGCGCAGATCGAGAAGCTCCAGCACGATCTGCAGGAGTTCCAGCAGCGCAATCGTGATCAGTACCTGGATCTGGATGGCCGGCTGAACCGCATGGAAGGCGGTGCCGCGCCGCCCGTGGCGGTGCCCGCGACCAGCAGTAGCGGCGGCACCCCGCCCACGACCCCGCCGGTGGCCGCCAATGTCGAACCGGCGCCCTCCGTGCATGGCGATCCCGGATCCCTGGCCCAGGCCGGGGATGAACGTACCGCCTACAACCAGGCGTTCGACAAGCTGAAGTCCGGCGACTATGTCGGCTCCGCCCAGCTGTTCACGGCCTTCCTGCAGGCGTATCCCAGCGGAGTCTACGCGCCCAACGCGCTGTACTGGCTGGGCGAGAGCTACTACGTCACCCAGAATTACGCGTTGGCCGCGGAGCAGTTCCGCGCGCTGATGGAGCGCTATCCCACCCACGACAAGGCTCCGGGTTCGCTGCTCAAGCTGGGCCTGTGCGAATACGGCCTGGGCAAGGTCGACGCCGCCGAGCGCACCCTGGCCGACGTGGTCAGCCGCTATCCCGGCAGCGATGTCGCCCGTACCGCCGACGATCGACTGAAGGCCATCCAGCTCGGCCGACTGCGCTGAGTCCGTGCAAGGGAAAGGCCGGCCGCGGTCCGCGGTCGGAACGGCACGCGCCCCCGGCCGCGGCCGTCGCTGAACGCAATCCACCCCCACCGCCCGACGGCCGCCGCGCCGACAGGCGATAATGTGCCGTCATGAACGCCGTCCCCACGTCCGAGCCCGTTGCCCAGGAACGCCTGAAGCTGACGGAAATCTTCCTGTCCCTGCAGGGCGAGGCCAACACCGCCGGCTGGCCCACGGTGTTCGTGCGCCTGACCGGCTGCCCGCTGCGTTGCCAGTACTGCGATACCGAGTACGCGTTCTATGGCGGCCAGTGGTGGGACATCGATGCGATCCTGGCCGAAGTCGCCCGCCACGGTGTCCGCCATGTCTGTGTGACCGGCGGCGAACCACTGTCCCAGAAGCGCTGCCTGATCCTGCTGCGCCGGCTCTGCGACGCGGGCTACGACGTCTCGCTTGAGACTTCCGGCGCGCTCGACATTGCGGAGGTCGATTCGCGGGTTTCGCGGGTGGTCGACCTGAAGACCCCCGGCTCGCGTGAAATGGCCCGCAACCGGCTGGAGAACCTGCCACTGCTGACCCCGCGCGATCAGGTGAAGTTCGTCCTGTGCGGACGCACCGACTACGACTGGGCGCGCGGGATGGTGGCCGAGCACCGGCTCGCCGAGCGCTGTGACGTGCTGTTTTCGCCTTCCAAGTCCGAACTGGAGCCGCGCCAGCTGGCCGACTGGATCGTCGAGGATCGGCTGCCGGTACGTTTCCAGATGCAATTGCACAAGCTGCTCTGGAACGACGAGCCGGGCCGGTAGCGATGGGCGTACGTGCGCGGCCTGGTGCGTCGCGCGAAAATCCCCCGTAGCCCTTTGACCAGCCACTCGGCTGTCGAGAAGCGTTGTAAAAATGGGCGAAAGCCGGATGCTTTTCCCGATTCCCGATTCCCGATTCCCGATTCCCGATTCCCGATTCCCGATTCCCGATTCCCGATTCCCCATGAAAAAAGCCGTCGTTCTTCTCTCAGGTGGCATGGATTCCGCCGTCGTCGTCGCCATCGCCCGCGAGCAGGGCTATGCCGTGCATGCGCTGAGCGTGCGCTATGGCCAGCGCCACACCTCGGAGCTGGAAGCCGCGGACCGGGTCGCGCGTTCGCTGGGCGCGGTCGCGCACAAGACCGTGCATGTCGACCTGCGCAGCATCGGCGGATCCGCGCTCACCGACGACATCGACGTGCCTGAAGCCGGCGGCGGCGGGATTCCGGTGACCTACGTGCCGGCCCGCAACACCATCATGCTGTCGGTGGCGCTGGGCTGGGCCGAGGTGCTGGGCGCGGCGGACATCTTCTGTGGCGTCAACGCGGTCGATTACTCCGGCTATCCCGATTGCCGGCCGGAATTCATCGAGGCCTTCGAGAAACTCGCCAACCTGGCCACCAAGGCCGGCGTGGAAGGCGCGGGCCTGCGCGTGCACGCGCCGCTGATGAGGATGGGCAAGGACGACATCGTGCGCGAGGGCCTGCGCCTGGGCGTGGACTTCTCGGAGACGGTCTCGTGCTACCAGGCCGACGAACAGGGCCGCGCCTGCGGCCACTGCGACGCCTGCCGCCTGCGCGCAGCGGGTTTTGCCGATGCCGGCGTGGCCGACCCGACCCGATACGCCTGAACCCCGGATTTTTCAGCCGCCCCCAAGCTGGGTTAGAATTCGCACCCCGGCGCAACGCCGGGTGCATGGGCCGTTAGCTCAGTCGGTAGAGCAGAAGACTTTTAATCTTTTGGTCGAAGGTTCGAATCCTTCACGGCCCACCATTTCGATGCAGACGGTTGAAGGCGCGCGAGCGCCTTTTTTCGTGGTCGCGGAACACTGGCAGGCGGGCAGGAAGGACCTTGGGGAACCCCATGAAGGGCTCCCCTCCCGTGCAGCGGCTCCACCTGCTGCATGCGGGCGGGCTGGACCGTTGCGGCTACAACACCACCCGGTACAGGGTGCCGCCGAAGTACACGTACCAGCTGCCCTGCAGCCAAGCACCGCCGGTGCCTTCGGCAAAGGGTGAAACCAGCACGGGCGCCGCGCCGGGCCGTCCCAGGTAGAGATAGCCATTGCTGACGAACATCACCTGGCCCCCCGCGATCGCATGGATCGATGCGTCCGCATCCGCCCGCGAGACCGCCGTCAGCTGGCCCTGCGGAGAGCGCAGCCAGACCTGCCTGACGGTGTTGCCGTTCACGGTGTTCAAACGAGTGAAACCGACCCATCCACTGCTGGGGAAATAGTCCGCGCGGGGCGTGAAGTAGTCGCTGCTGGCATCGCGCAGGATCACTTCGCCGAGATTGTCGTTGTACAAGACGATCTGCGAGGCCGTGGTCGACACCTGCTTGCGGTAGATCACGTTGATGCCGTCGGTCAACGGATTGAAGTGCGAATAGGTCGGATCGTGGGTCAGTTGCACGGTCTGCCCGGCCCGGTAGCGGAACACGTTGTAGGGCGCCGGCCCTTCGGTGTAGACGACTTCGCCTCCGTCGCCGACATCGGCCAGATCGGCGACGCGGCCGTTGCCGACCAGGGTGTCCTTGTAGAGCATCACGTCGCGCAGGTTCAGGTAGCGTCCCGGGCGCCAGGTCGGCCAGATGACATAGCGCTTGTTGTTCGGACTGACGCGCATGCCACGTGGCGTTCCATCATTTCCCAACGGCGCGGCGGCGCCGTTCCATTCGTACACCGACGTTTCGTCGTCCTCGGTGATCCCGTACACCACGCCACGCGCGGTCAGCTTTTCGTAACCCGGCGTATGGCCTGTCGGATCCGGGACCGTGCGCAGGCTCCCCGTCGCGCGGTTGTAGACCTTCAGCAGTGGCCGGCCATCCTCGATGACGAAGAACAGGATGCGTTGCGGGGTGACGTCGGTGATGGTGCCGTCGACTGCGGTCACGTACTCGAGGCGGGCGGCCTGGCTGGAGAGCGGGATTGCGACGGCAAGCAGTGCGAGTGCCGTGCGAACCAGAAACAACGTAGGGAACTGCCGCATGATGATGCGCATGTCCATGGCGGGCTCAGCAGTATCGTCGTCTTGACGGGAGCCGAGCGTGCGAGTGTGTCCGTGAAACGGATGTCAAGCAGATTCAGGAATGGCGCCGATGCCATCCACGTTTCGAGGAGTCGTCATTGGATGAAAAAAGCCCGGCACGTGGCCGGGCCTTGTTTCATCCAGGCATCGAACGCTCAGGTGTCGTATCCGACTTGCCCCAAGGTGAAGCCGCGGGTCTTGCGTATCGCCAACTGGTTGGTCACGCCGAGCAGTTCGTAGTGTCCCGCCAACGTGGCGAGCATGCCGTCGACACCCAGCTTGGGCGTTTCCGTGGGAACGCTGGCGATCTGGCGTTCCAGTGCGTCGCGGCGCCAGTCGCGCCCCCGCAGCTTGGCCCAGTTGCGCACCAGTGCGTTCGGCTTGCGGGGCGCCTGCTTCGGCGGAACCCACAGATAGTCGTCGAAGATCATCACGCCGCCGACCTTCAGCAGTGGCCAGGTCATCACGCCATCGGCAAGTGCGCCGAAAGCAGAATGCCAGCCGTCGATGTAGATGAAATCGAACTCGCCTTCGATCCGGCGCAATGAATCGAAGCTGTAACCCGGATGCTCGGTGATCCGATCGGCGAAGGCGGCCGTGTTTTGACGGAACCGCGCGTGGTAGTCGCCATAAACGGGATCGGGGGCGAACAAATCGACGCAATCGACGCGTGCGCCCACGCCGGTGAGGATGTGCTGGCACAGCCACAGCGTGGAGCGACCTTCGAAACTGCCAATTTCCAGCGCACGGATGCCTGGCCGATCACGGAAACCGCCCAGCCATTGCTGCCAGTGCGGGATGTTGTGATCGAACCAGTTCTCGCTGTATGGGTTCTGCGTCTGTTCCGGCATTGCTTCCTTCAACACAATGTGAGTTCCCCCTGCCCGTTTGCCACGGGCTGGGCGGATTTTAAGCGGATCCGCCTTGGCACGCGATGGCCTGCGCCGCCGGGTGCGGCAGCAGGCTCCGGGGCGCTAAGGTAGCGTGCCCGCGCCCGGCGGGCGTACGGACACGAATCATGTTGAAAATCCTGGGAAAGTCGACCTCCATCAACGTCCGCAAAGTGCTCTGGCTGTGCGAGGAACTCGGCTTGCCCTTCGAGCTGGAGGAGTGGGGCAGCGGCCACCGCTCCACTTCGGAACCCGAATTCCTGGCGTTGAATCCCAACGCGCTGGTGCCGGTGATCCGCGATGGCGGGCAGGTGCTATGGGAGTCGAACACGATCTGCCGCTACCTGGCCGGCCGCGAGCAACGCGACGATCTGCTGCCACGGGCGCCGGCCGAGAGGGCCAGGGTCGAGCAATGGATGGACTGGCAGGCCACGGAACTCAACAACGCCTGGCGCTACGCCTTCATGGCACGGGTGCGACAGAGTCCCGAGCACGCCGATCCCGCGCAAATCGAAGCCAGCGTGCGGGAGTGGAACCGGCGGATGGGTATCCTCGATGCGCAGCTGGCCAGGACCGGCGCGCATGTTGCCGGCGATGCCTTCACCGTGGCGGACATCGTGGTGGGGCTGTCGGTCAACCGCTGGAAGATGACCCCGATGGAGCGTCCGGAAATGCCGGCGGTGACCGCCTACCTGCATCGGCTGGAAGCGCGGCCGGGTTTCCGCCGACATGGCGGCAATGGCATTCCCTGACCGGCAGGCCTCCTGACCCGGATGCGCGCGCGGGAAAGCGGTTGGTCACTCGCCGCGATGCGTTCGTCACAGCCGCATGGCGGCCGGGGCCGGCGGCGCGGACAGTGCAAAACACCATCCGCACGAGGGACTTCCATGAAGCACGTCGCTCCGTTGTCCGCCGCCGTTGCATTGGTCCTGGCGCTACCGGCCTGGGCGGCCAAGCCGCCGCCGCCGGTTTGCCTGGGACCGGCCCAGGTATTCGCCCCGGGAGTCATCAATACGCCTGGGCTCAATGAAGGCCGACTGGCATTCACTCCGGATCGGCAGACGATCTACTGGCACGTCAACGAGATCCCGGGCCCGCCCGGATCCGACGCACTATTCACCATCATGACCGCCCAGCGCACCGCGACCGGCTGGTCGACCCCGGACGTGGCCTCGTTCTCCGGCCTTGGCCAGTTCGCCGATTCGGACCCGGTCGTCTCGCTGGATGGCCAGCGACTGGTGTTCTCGTCCAACCGGCCCGGGAACCAGGGCCCCTATCCACTCAACGACCTTTGGGTGGTCGAGCGCACCGGCTCGGGCTGGAGCGAACCGGTCAATCTGGGACCGAATGTCAACAGCCCCTACAACGAGCTGTATGCCAGCCTGGATCGCGCCGGCAACCTGTATTTCGCCAGCGATCGCGACCGCGGGCAGTGGGACATCTACCGGAGCCTGCGCCAGCCGGATGGCGGTTATGGCCCGGCGATGTCGATCGGCCCGGGCGTGGATCATTCCCACCTGTGGGAATTCAATCCGCAGATCTCGCCGGACGGCCGCAGCCTGTTGTATTCCACGGTGGGCCGGCAGGACGGGCTGGGTGATGTCGATATCTATCTCAGCCGTATCGAGCGCAACGGCCGGCTCGGCAATCCGGTCAACGTGGGAAGCTGCGTCAACAGCGCGGGAACCGAATTCCATCCGACCATGCTGTGGGACTCCAACGAGCTGTACTTCGCGCGCGTCCATGAAACGATCGATTTGATGGTGGCGCCGATCGAGATGCCGTGAGCGAGTTGTGGGAGGCCGAACGAAAGAGGCGCCGGAAGGCGCCTCTTTTTTCTTGAGGGGGTGATGCGGTGCGGATCAGGGCCGCATCGGCGTACCGCCGAAGCCACGCGGCGGCGGCGGTCCCACGTCGCCGGGCAGCCGTCGATAGCCATGGAAGCCAGGACCGTCGTACCGGCTCACGCCGATGTTGAGGTTGAACGCGCGGGACTCGCCCTCGTCGTTGTTGTAGGACTTGCAAAGGTTGATGTTGGCGGCGTTCCAGTGGCTGCTGCCATAGCCCTTGGTATAGCCGATGCCGGTGGCGACGCTGCCGGAGACATCGACCTTGCCGTCATCCTCGTCGACCGGCTTGCCGCAGGCATTGCGGGCCACCGGCGCCGGACGCAGCGCGCGGGCCGGGCGTCCGCTGGTGTCGCCGTAGTAGGTGCCGGGCGGGTCGGCCGAATAGAGCGCGGGCCGGGGCAGGGTGAGATCGAGGGACTCCGCCGATTGGGCCAGGGCGCCTCCGGAAGCCAACAGACTTAGCAGCAGCAGGGCGATTGCCTTCATGGGGGGCCTCGGTCGAATGCGGATCAGTACGCGATCCATGCGCCAGTCGCCAGACGCTAGCAGCCGCTGCTTGAACCCAGGCTGGCTTCCGGCATGAACTTTCCGGCTAGGACGAAGGTCACGGTGACTTGATGGCGTCGCCCTGCCTCCCCGCAGCGGGAATCATGGCCATGCCGGACCGCTCCGGCGGATTCCCGTCGTGTCCGCCGGGCGGTTCCCCGCATAACAACCACAATATAGCTGTGCTCTCTCATCGCGGTCGCAGGGGTCCTGCGGCCGCATTTTTATCCGTGGAGGTCCGCCCTCAACCGGCCGCGCGGATCGCTTCCAGCACCTGTTCGCCGTAGCGGGCCAGCTTGGTCCCGCCGATGCCGCCGACCTGGGCCAGTTCGTCCAGGGTGCCGGGCCGGTGCTCGGCGATGTTGCGCAGGGTGCTGTCGTGGAAGATGACGTAGGCCGGGACGTTCTGTTGCTTTGCCAACTGCGCGCGCAGGTCGCGCAGGGCGCCGAACAGCGGCTGGTCGGATGGGGAGACCACGACGCCGGTACGCGGGGATCGCTCGCGTTCGCGGGCCGGAGCCTCCTTGCGCAGCAGCAGGCGGCGTTCGCCGCGCAGCACGGTCCGGCTCGCCTCGGTCAGGCGCAGGCTGCCATAGCCTTCGGCATCGACCTCCAGCAGGCCGGAGGACACCAGTTGCCGGAACACGCTGCGCCAGGTGCCGGCGTCCAGATCCCGGCCGATGCCATAGGTGGTGAGCTGGTCATGCCCGCACTGGCGGATCTTCTCGCTCTCGCTGCCGCGCAGCACGTCGATGATGTGGTTCACGCCGAAGCGCTGGCCGCTGCGATAGACGCAACTCAACGCCTTCCGCGCGGCCTCGGTGGCATCCCAGGTGGCGGCCGGATGCAGGCAGTTGTCGCAGTTGCCGCATTCCTGGGGATAGGTTTCGCCGAAGCTGGCCAGCAGCACCTGCCGGCGGCATTGCATGGATTCGCAGTAGCCCAGCAGCTGATCCAGCTTGCGCCGCTCCAGCCGCTTGCGTTCCTCGCCGGCCTCGGACTGCTCGATCATCTGCTTCAGCAGCACCACGTCGCCCAGCCCGTAGCACAGCCAGGCGTCGGCGGCCTCGCCATCACGGCCGGCGCGTCCGGTTTCCTGGTAGTAGCCCTCCAGCGACTTGGGCAGGTCCACATGCGCCACGAAGCGCACGTCCGGTTTGTCGATGCCCATGCCGAAGGCAATCGTCGCGACCATGACGATGCCTTCCTCGCGCAGGAAACGGCGCTGGTGGTGCGCGCGCACTTCGGCATCCAGGCCGGCGTGGTAGGGCAGGGCATTGAATCCCTGCTCCAGCAGGTAATCGGCGAACTGCTCCACCCGCTTGCGCGACAGGCAATAGACGATGCCGGCCTCGCCCTTGTGGGCCTGGAGGAAATCGCGCAGCTGGCGCTTGGCGTTGTCCTTCTGGGTGACCGTGTAGCGGATATTGGGGCGGTCGAAGGAACTGACGAAGCGCTGCGCCTCGGTCAGGCCCAGGCGCTCGGCGATCTCGCGCTGGGTGGGCGGGTCGGCGGTGGCGGTCAGGGCGATCCGCGGCACGTCGGGCCAGCGCTCATGGAGGATCGTCAGTTCCAGGTACTCGCGGCGGAAATCGTGGCCCCAGGCCGAGACGCAGTGCGCCTCGTCGATGGCGAACAGCGCGATCCGGCTGCGATCCAGCAGGGACAGGAAGCGCGGCGTCAGCAGCCGTTCCGGGGCCACGTACAGCAGGTCCAGTTCGCCCTTCAGCAGGGCGCGTTCGACGTCCGCCGCGGTGGCGGCGTCCAGCGTCGAGTTGAGGAAGGCGGCGCGCACGCCGAGCTGGCGCAGTGCTTCCACCTGGTCCTGCATCAGCGCGATCAGCGGGGACACCACGATGCCCACGCCTTCGCGCAGGAGCGAGGGAATCTGGTAGCACAGCGACTTGCCGCCGCCGGTCGGCATCAGGACCAGGGCATCCTGGCCGGAGACGAGCTGTTCGACGATGGCCTGCTGGTGGCCGCGGAAACGGGAGTAGCCGAAGACCCGCTGCAGCAGGTCCGTAGGACGTTCTGACATGGGCGATAGGGTAGCAGGCGGGCGGCCGCGCGGCGCTCGGAAAACCGCCCGGAGCGCCGTCCGTGGACGCGCGAGTGGCCTGTCGGGATTTTCCCGGCCGACGAACCAAGGGCGGATTCGGGCCAGGGTGCCCCATAAGCGCGNCGCGGGTCGTCCTCAACAGGCCGTATTCAAACGGCCGATTGCAGTCTCATTCGAGCAGCGAACGCAGCATCCAGGCATACTTCTCGTGCGTCTGCAGGCGCTGGGTCAGCAGGTCCACGGACGGGTCGTCGCCGGCGTCGTCGGCGGTCTTCAGCACCTTGCGGGCGGTCCGGCACACCGCTTCGTTGCCGGCCACCAGCTGCTTCACCATGCCCTGCCAACCCGGCACGCCATCGGCGCCGGATTCCTCCTGGATGGAGGACAGGCGGACGAATTCGCCATAGGAGCCCGGTGCGTTGTAGCCCAGCGCGCGGATGCGCTCGGCGATCTCGTCCAGCGCGGTCCACTGTTCGGTGTACTGGGTCTCGAACATGGTGTGCAGCGAGTTGAACATCGGGCCGGTGACGTTCCAGTGGAAGTTGTGGGTCTTCAGGTACAGCGTGTAGCTGTCGGCGAGGAACCGCGACAGGCCCTCGGCGATCTTCTTGCGGTCACCGGTGGTGATCCCGATGTCGATGTTCGGGGAGGTGGCCGCGGGCGCGGCGGCCGTCTTGGTCTTCGCCTTGGTCTTGGACATCTGCATTCTCCTTGAGGGGGGATCAATGGCCCACAATAGCTACCCTAAACGAGTTTGGGTAATAAAACGTTTCACGCCGTTGGATTGATGAACGCTATCGAACCTTCCCCCGACCACGACCTCCAGGCCGCCCGTCGCGCCATCGACGGCGCGCTCAGCCGGGACCGCGGACGCCTGCACGGACTCTGGTCGCGCTGGCAGTCGCGGCCGCGCGATGCCGCCGCGCGCGAGGCCTTCGCCCAGGCGCTGGCCGGCTCGGTGTCGCTGCGCGAAGCGCGCGCGGCGTCGGTGCCGGAGGTGAGTCTTGACGAAGCCCTGCCGATTGCGCGTGAAGGCGAACGCATCGTCGAACTGATCCGCCGCCATCCGGTGGTGGTGATCGCCGGCGAGACCGGCTCCGGCAAGACCACCCAGTTGCCCAAGCTTTGCCTGGCGGCCGGACGCGGGGTGGCCGGCATGATCGGCTGCACCCAGCCGCGCCGGATCGCCGCGCGCGCGGTCGCGCGCCGGGTCGCGGAGGAACTGAAGACCGGCGTCGGCGACGCGGTCGGCTACCAGGTGCGTTTCACCGACCAGGTCGGCGACAACACCCGGGTCAAGTTCATGACCGACGGCATCCTGCTGGCCGAAATCGCCAGCGATCGCTGGCTGTCGGCCTACGACACCATCATCGTCGACGAGGCGCACGAGCGCAGCCTCAACATCGATTTCCTGCTTGGCTACCTCAAGCAGTTGCTGCGCAAGCGCCGCGACCTGAAGGTGATCGTCACCTCGGCCACCATCGACACCGAACGCTTCTCCCGCCATTTCGACGACGCGCCGGTGATCAGCGTGGAAGGGCGGACCTATCCGGTCGAAGTCCGCTACCGGCCGCTGGAAGGCGAGGGCGAGCAGCAGGGCGAGCGCACGGTCAACGACGCCATCGTTGCGGCGGTGGACGAGATCACCCGCCAGGAGCCGCGCGGCGACGTGCTGATGTTCCTGCCCGGCGAGCGCGAGATCCGCGACGCCCACCAGGCGCTGGAACGGCGCAAGTACCGCGAGACCGAAGTGCTGCCGCTGTACGCGCGACTGTCGGCGAAGGATCAGGACCGGGTGTTCAACCCCGGCCCGAAGCGCCGGCTGGTGCTGGCGACCAACGTGGCCGAGACCTCGCTGACCGTGCCGAGGATCCGCTACGTGGTCGATCCGGGCTACGCGCGGGTCAAGCGCTACAGCCCGCGGCAGAAGCTGGATCGCCTGCACATCGAGCCGGTCTCGCAGGCCAGCGCCAACCAGCGCAAGGGCCGCTGCGGCCGCATCGCCGAGGGCATTTGCTATCGCCTGTATGCCGAGGCCGATTTCCAGGCCCGCGCCGAGTTCACCGATCCGGAAATCCGGCGTTCGAGCCTGGCCGGGGTGATCCTGCGGATGCTGCAACTGGGGCTGGGACGGATCGAGGATTTCCCGTTCCTGGAACCGCCGGACGAGCGCGCCATCGCCGATGGCTGGCAGCAACTGGCCGAACTGGGCGCGGTGGACAAGGATCGCAAGCTCACCACCATCGGCCGGCAGATGGCGCGCCTTCCGGTGGACGTGAAGCTGGCGCGCATGCTGGTGGCCGCGCAGCAGCATCGCTGCCTGCGCGAGATGATCATCATCGCGGCGTTCCTGGGCATCCAGGATCCGCGCGAACGGCCGCCGGAAGCGCGCGAGGCCGCGGACAACGCGCACGCGACCTTCGCCGACGCCCGCTCGGAGTTCCTCGGCATCGTCAAACTCTGGGACGCCTACCGGCAGGCCCACGAGGATCTGACCCAGTCCAAGCTGCGCGACTGGTGCGAACGCCACTTCCTCGGCTTCCTGCGCATGCGCGAATGGCGCGAGCTGCATCGGCAGTTGTTATTGCTGTGCGAGGAGCTGGGGTGGACCCTGGAAGCGACACCTGCGGCCAGCGGCGACGTCCCGCGCAAGGCGCCGGAGCGGGTGCGCAGGCGTGGCGATTCGGATGCGGCCGCCGCGCCCGGCACGGCCGACGGCCCCACCGAAAAGCAGCGCCAGGCCGCGTATGTCGCGCTGCACCGCGCGTTGATCGCCGGCCTGCCCACCCAGGTGGGCCATCGCGGCGAGAAGGGCGATTTCCAGGCGCCGCGCCAGCGCCGCTTCCAGGTTTTCCCGGGCTCGGCGCTGGCGAAGAAGCCGCCGCCGTGGATGCTCAGCGCCACCCTGCTGGATACCCAGCGCGTGTGGGGCCTGACCAACGCCGCCATCGAACCGGAGTGGGTCATCGCCGAGGTCCCGCACCTGCTGATGCGCAAGCATTTCGACCCGCACTGGTCGCGCGCGCAGGGGCATGTGCTGGCGTCGGAGCAGATCAGCCTGTTCGGGCTGGTGCTGGCGCCGAAGAAGCCGGTCCACTACGGCCGCATCGCGCCGGTGGAAGCGCACGACATCTTTGTCCGCCAGGCGCTGGTGACGGGCGAAATCAACACTCGCGCCAGCTTTGTCGCCGATAACCTGAAGACGCTGGAACAGGCGCGCGAGGAGGAAGCCAAGCTGCGCCGCGCCGGCCTGGTGGCCGACGAGGACTGGCAGGCGCGCTGGTACCTGGACCGGATTCCGCCGGACATCCATTCCGCCGCCGGCCTGGATGCGTGGTGGAAGGGCCAGCTGCCGGAAGCGCGTCGGCGCCTGCTGTGGGCGCTGGCCGATCTGCTGCCGGGCGAGGGCAGCGAGGAGGATCGCTTCCCGAAGTATTTCGCGCTCGGCGACGCGCGCCTGCCACTGCACTATCGCTTCGAGCCCGGCGCGGCGGACGACGGCGTCACCCTGGAAGTACCGCTGCACCTGCTCAACGCGCTGGATCCGGCCCGTCTGTCCTGGCTGGCGCCGGGTTTCATCGGCGACAAGGCATCCGGCCTGATCCGCAGCCTGCCCAAGGCGATGCGGCGCAACTACGTGCCGGCGCCGGATTTCGGGCGTGCATTCTTCGAGGCGTATCCGCAGGCCACCGCCGACGACATCCGCGGCGAACTGGCGCGGTTCCTGTCGCGCACGACCGGCGTCACGGTGGCCGCCACCGACTTCGACGAGTCCGCGCTGGAACCGCATCTGCGCATGAACCTGCGCCTGCGCGAGGACCCGCGCAAGGGCGGGGAGGCGCGGATCCTGGCCGAGTCGCGGGATCTCGATGAACTGCGCGCGCGTTTCGGCGAACGCGCCGGGCAGGCGTTCGCCGCGCGCGCCGGCCGCGCGATGGCGGCGAGCGGGTTGCGCGAGTTCCCGGCCCAGCCGATCCCGTTGCAGGTACCGGGCGAAGCCGGCGTGCCGGCGTTCCCCGCATTGCGCGACGACGGTGACAGCGTGGCGTTGCAGGTATTCGCCGACCGCGCGGAAGCCGAGGCCGCCCATCCCGCTGGTGTGCGCCGCCTGCTCGAAATCGCCTTGGCCGATCGCGTGCGCCAGGCGCGCAAGCAGTTGCCGGTGGCGCCGAAGGTGGGGCTGCTCTACGCCGCCATCGAGCGCTTCGCCGAGGGCGACAAGGCGGGCGAAAAGGAGCGTCTGCGCGCGGACATCGCCGACGCCGCGCTCAATGCCGTGCTGGCCGACGGACTGGAAGGGATCCGGGATCGCGTCGCGTTCGAGCAGCGCCGAGACGACGCCGGCCGCCGGCTGTTCGGCGAGGCGATGGAGCGGCTGAAGCTGGCCGAGGCGATCCTGTCGGCGGTCGCGGAACTCAAGCCGCAACTGGAATCGCCGTTGATGGGCTGGGCGCGCGGCAACCTGGACGATCTGCGCGCGCAGCTGGACGGCCTGGTGCATCCGGGCTTCCTGCGCGACACGCCCGCGCAAGCGCTGGCGGAACTGCCGCGTTACCTCAAGGGCATGCGCCTGCGCGCCGAACGCGCCCTGCGCGATCCGGCGCGGGATCAGGCCCGCATGCTGGAGATCAAACCGTTCGCCGACGCGCTGGCCGATGCGACGCGACTGGGCGTGGCGCGCCAGCCGGGATGGCAGGCGTTGCGCTGGGAACTGGAGGAATTGCGGGTTTCGATGTTCGCCCAGGAACTGGGCGCGCGCGGCGGCGTTTCCCCGAAGAAGTTGGCCCAGCGGCTGCAGGCGTTGCGTGGTTAGCAGCAGACAACCGGCCGGCATGAAGGGAAACCGCCGCAAGGCTGTTCGTTCGCGCCGTGTACGGGTAACGTAACCGGACGCCCCCTCAGGATCCGATCGTGTTCTCCGTCCCGCGCGAAGCTCTGCTGGAAGTGCTGCAACGGCCCTCGGCCGCGATGCTTCCGGCGGATTCGCGCCAGGCCATCCGGACACGCATCGAAACCTCGCCCGGGCCGGAGCTGCCATTGCAGGATCCGCTGCCGGTGCTGGTCGACACGCTGGAGACGCTGGCCGCATTGTCCGCCGACGGTGAAGTGATCGCCGCGGCCTGGCTGTTCGCGCTCCCGCCGATCCCGGAGGCATCCGGACCACGCAAGGCCGCGCCCACGGGCATCGTCGACCTGCTGGAAGGACAGCAGGCGGCCGCGCAGGTCTGGGCGCTGCACGCGGAACAGCATCGTGGCGCCAACAACGAAGGCCTGCGCCGGTTGCTGTTGGCAATCGTGCGCGACCTGCGGGTGGTGCCGATACTGCTGGCGCGGCAACTGGCGCGGATGCGCAACGCGGGCCTGCTGGACGACCCGCAGCGGCGTGCGCTGGCGCGGCTGACCCGCGACATCCATGCACCGTTGGCCAACCGGCTGGGCATCTGGCAGCTGAAGTGGGAACTTGAGGATCTGGCCTTCCGCTACCTGGAGCCGGATACCTACCGGCAGATCGCCGCGCAGTTGGATGACAAGCGCGCCGGCCGCGAGCGCTACATCGAATCGGTCAAGTCGACCTTGCGCCAGGCGCTGGCCGAGCACGGCATCGTCGCGGAGATCAGCGGACGGCCCAAGCACATCTACAGCATCTGGCGAAAGATGCAGCGCAAGCAGGTCTCCTTCGACGAGCTGTATGACCTGCGCGCGGTGCGGGTGACCGTGGAGGACGTCGGCGCCTGCTACGCCGCGCTGGGCATCGTGCACGCGCTGTGGACGCCGGTGCCAAGCGAGTTCGACGACTACATCGCCCGGCCCAAGGCCAACGACTACCGCTCCCTGCATACCGCCGTGGTCGGCCCGGAAGGCCGCACACTGGAAGTGCAGATCCGCACGCACGAGATGCACGCGCAGGCCGAACTCGGCGTGGCCGCGCACTGGCGCTACAAGGAAGGCGGCGGCGACCGCGCCTTCGATCGCAAGATCGCCTGGATGCGCCGGCTGCTGGATCAGTCGCAGGAAGGCGGTGAAGGCGGCGGACTGGCCGGCGACCTGGACTCGGAACTGGTCGAGGATCGGGTCTACGTGCTGACTCCCAAGGGCGAGGTCATCGACCTGCCGCACGGCGGCACCGTGCTGGACTTCGCCTACCACGTGCACACGATGGTCGGCCACCGCACCCGCGGCGCCAAGGTCAACGGCCGCATCGTGCCGCTGAACCATGCCCTGCGCAGTGGTGACCGGGTCGAGATCATGACCTCCAAGACCGGTGAGCCGCGCCGCGATTGGTTGCTGCCGGCCAACGGCTTCCTCGCCTCGGGTCGATCCCGCGACAAAGTGCGCGCCTGGTTCCACAAGCTCGATCGCGCGCGCAACCTGCAGGCCGGGCGCGAATTGCTGGAGAAGGAACTCAAGCGGCTGGGCCTGCACCACGCCGACCTGTCCGGCGTGGCGAAGAAGTTCCATGCCGAGAACGTCGAGGAACTGCACATCCAGATCGCCCTGGGCGACGTCGGCCCCAACCAGGTGGTGCGCGCGCTGCACGAGGAACAGCGCGCGGCCGCGCAACCGGCCGCTCCACAGGGCCTGCCGCCTGGCCTGCCGCTGCGGAAGCCGGGCGGACGCAAGCCGTCGCCGCCGTCCAGATCGCAGTTCACGGTGGAAGGCGTCGGCAACCTGCTGGTGCAACTGGCGCGCTGCTGCCAGCCGGTGCCGGGAGAGGCGATCAGCGGTTACCTGACCCGCGGCCGCGGCGTCAGCGTGCACCGGACCGACTGTGCCGCGTTCCAGCGCCTGGCCGCCTCCAACCCGCAGCGGGTGCTGCCGGTGGAGTGGGGCCAGACCGGTGGCGGTTACGAAGTGGACGTGCAGGTGCGGGCCATCGACCGCAAATGGCTGCTCAAGGACATCACCACGCTGATCGCGCAGGAGGACGCCCACGTGCTGGGCATCAACAGCGACCAGGCCGGCGCCAGTGGCCGGGTGCAGTTGCGCCTGCGCTTGAAGGTCGCCGATTTCGGTCAGCTGTCCACCCTGCTCGGGAAACTCGATGCGCTGCCGGGGGTGGAGGAAGCGCGACGTTCAGCCTGAATGGTTATGCTGGGCCGGTGATGCCCGAGCACAGCCCCGAGCAACCCCGCCAGGACGGCCGGATCGAACCGATCGCCGACTGGGAACATCTGCGTTTCCGCGGCGACGACGCGCCTCCGCGCAGCGCGCCGCCCTTGTGGCGGGCACGACGGACCTGGCGATGGGGTGCGCTGGCGGTGGTGCTGCTGCTGACCCTGCTGGCGGTGTTCCGGCAACCGCTGGCGAACCTGTTCTGGCCCGACACCCGAATCCAGCAATTGCTGGACAACGGCCAGGCCGCGCTCGCTTCGGGCCGGCTGACCGCGCCCGACGGCACTGGCGCCCGCCAGTACTACGAGGCCGCGCAGGCATTGGACAGCGACCGCAGCGAGGCCCGCGACGGCCTGGCTCGGGTGGCGCGGACGGCGCTGGAACAGGCCCGCCAGGCGACCGCGCGCGGGGACTTCGCCGCCGCGCACACCTCGCTCGCGCTGGCCAACGAATTGCAGGTGCCCCGCGCGGAAGCCGCCAGGGTGGCCGAACAACTGCGCAAGCGCGAAGCCGCCGACGCTGGCATCGAGTCGCTGCTCAAACAGGCGCTGGAGGCGCAGGCGGCCGGCCATCTCGACGGCGACCCCGCGGCGGCGGCGCCGTTGTTGCAGCGCGTACTGGCGCTGCAACCCAACCGCATCGAAGCACTCGAGGCCCGCGAAGACATCCTCAGCGACCTGCTGCAACAGGCCGGCACGGTGATGGCGCGCGGCGATCTGGAAGCGGCCGGCCGGCTGATCACCCAGGTGCGCGGCTACGACGGCGGCCATGTGGATCTGCCGGCGGCGCAGGCTTCGCTGGCGCGCGCGATCGACGAGCGTCTGCGCCGTGCCGATACGGATCTGCGCCGTGGGCGACTGGCGAAGGCGACAGAGGGCTACCGGGCGGTGCAGTCCGCCGCGGGCGATGACGCGCGCGCGCGACAGGGCATCGAACGGCTCGCCGCCGCCTATGCCGAATCGGCACGGCGCCAGGCGGGCGATTACCGCTTCAGCGAGGCCGAGTCGGCGCTGGCGCAGGCGCGCGAGCTGTCGCCGCAATCGCCGGCGGTAGGCGAGGCCGTGCAGTACCTGGCGCGCGCCCGCGCCTCCCGGGCCAGCCTGCCGCCATCGCTGCCGCCGCGCGAACGGCAGCGCCGGGTGGAAAGCCTGCTGGCGGGCATGGCCCAGGCCGAGGCTCGCGGGGACTGGATGACGCCACCGGGCGAAAGCGCCTACGACAGGTTGCGCGCGGCGCAGGCACTGGCTCCCGACGACGTGCGCGTCCGCCGTGCCGCCTCCCGCGTGCTGGCGGCGGCGCAGCAGTGCTTCGAACAGGAGTGGCGCGGCAACCGGGTGCGACGTGCGCAGTCCTGCCTGTCCGCGTGGCAGACGATCCGTCCCGGCGATCCCGCCCTGGCGGAGGCGCGCCGGCGGATGGCGCAGAAATGGATCGCGGTCGGCGACGAGCGCCTGGGCGCGGGCGATGTCGCCTTCGCGGCGCAGGCGCTGGAGGAGGCGCGCGGGATCGAGCCGCGCGCACCCGGCTTGTCCGATTTCGCCGAGCGGGTCAGGCTGGCGCGGCAGGCGCAGCGCTAGTGCTGTGGCAGCCGGAATATTTCGCGGACCGCGTCGCGCGCGGCATCCAGCGAGAAGTGCCGGCGCACGTTCTCCAGACCGTTGGCCGACAGGCGCTGCCACAGCGCGGGTTCCAGGTATGCGCGCACTACCGCGCCGGCGAATCCGGCGGCGTCGTCGGCCACCATCACGTCATGCCCGTTGCGAAGATGCATCCCTTCGGCGGCGCATGTGGTGGCGACGACTGGTTGCCCATGCGCCATGCTCAGGTTGATCTTGCCTTTGACCCCGGCGCCGAAGCGCAGCGGTGCAACCGCCACCCGTGCGCCATTCATGTAGGGGTCCAGATCCTCGACATAACCATGGATGTACACGCCGTCGTGGTCGTGCAGGGCCTGGATTTCGCGTGGTGGATCGCTGCCGATGCAATGGAAGCGGATTCCCGGAATGCGCGTGCGGATCAGCGGGAAGACGTCCTTGACGAACCAGCGCACCGCGTCAATGTTCGGCGGATGGCGGAATCCACCGACGAAGACCAGATCCTCGCGTTGTTCGCCGCCCGGTGCCGAAGCCAGTGGTTCGTGCAGGTTTGACAGCAGCCCGACCGGCACGTCGGGCGCCAGATCCTTCAGCAGTTGCAGCTCCATCGCGCTGACGACCAGGGTCAGATCGCTGCGCGCCATCAGATCCAGTTCACGCTGGCGGGTGCCGGCGGCAGCCCGCACCAGCGCGCTGTCGCCAGCCAGTTCCGCGGCGCGGGATTCTCGCAGGAAATGCAAGTCCACCGTGTCGAACAGGAAGCGCGCGTGCGCGGCATGCCTGCGCACCAGCGGCAGCGCCGCCGCGGCGACGTGGTGACGTGATGCCATCACGCTGTCGAACCGGTGTCCGTGTTGTTTGAGCCAAGCGGGTAAGCCGCCGATGAAAGGCTCGATCCAGGTTTCCACGCCCAGTGCGCGCAACCGCTCCAGTCCACGGCCGGTGTCGGTTGGCTCGGCCGGCACGAACACCACGTGCGCGCCTTCGGCGATCAGCATCCGCATCAGATTGACCAGCCGCAGCGAACCGGAGTCGCGATCAGGTTGGGGAATCGCCGCATCCAGCAGCAGGATCTGTGGCTTGCCGCGCGCCAGCAGCGCGGGCGTGGGAAGCTGATCGGGGGACAGATGCCGGGTGGACAGGACGTCCCGCCATTTTTCCGCGAAGACATGGCGATTGCGCACCTGGTAGGCCTTGGTGCCGCTGCTGGTGTCGGTACCCGAACTGATGCCTTCCAGATGCACCACCCGCGAACGGGGCTGATAGAGCACCCGCCGGCCCATGGCGCGCACGGCAAAGGCCAGGTCGGTGTCCTCGTAATACGCCGGCGCGTAGCGGGTATCGAAACCGCCAAGCTGCCGGAATAGAGAGGCTGGTACCGCCAGCGCCGCGCCGGAGCAGTAGTCCGCGTCGCGCAGGCTGGCATAGCGGGGATCTTCCGGCGCATCGAAACGCCCATAGTTCCATGCCGAGCCATCCGAGAACACCACGCCGCCAGCCTCTTGCAGTCGTCCGTCTGGGTAGATCAGCTGTGCCCCCACCAGACCTGCATCCGGATGTTCGCCGAACGTGCGCACCAGTTCATCCAGCCAGCCGGGCTGGGGCACGGTGTCGTTGTTGAGGAAGACCAGCAGGTCTCCCCGTGCCCGCGCGGCGCCGTCATTGCATGCGGCGATGAACCCGCCGTTGCTCGCCCGGCGGTGGTAATGCAGGCCCGCGATGTGCTCCATCCAGCCCCGGGTCTCGTCGCTTGAGCCGTCGTCGACGACCAAGATCTCCACCCTGCAGGCGGGCGGATGCTCCGCCAGCGATCGCAGGCAGGTGAGGGTGTGGTGGGCCTGGTTGTAGACCGGGATGATGATGCTGGCGGCGGGCGCCTCCGCACGGGGAACGGAAAAAGGGGCGAACGGCGCGCCGGCGGGCTGGTAGAGAGGCCGCGAGGGGAGCTGCGGCGCGCGTGCCCAATGCCGCCTGACGCGCAGCCAGGTCGCCTGCCAGCCCCGGGTCCGCAGGCTGGTCATGCCGCGGTGGAACAGGCCGCGCATGCGTTCGAACAGGAAGCGCACATCGGCCATTGACATCGACATTCCGTTTGCAACTCCAGCTGAGCAGGGGCGATCCCGAGGCGCCGAACCCACAGGCCCTGCGTTAGACTGCCCGGAATTCCCATTGTCGCATCCCCGTGGCCCATACCGACTACGACGACGAAGACGATTACGAGTACGACGAGGACGACACCGAGGGCCGCCCGGCCTGGCGCCAGCGACTGATCACCTGGGGCCTGGCAGCCCTGGGCCTGGGGCTGGGATTCCTGATTCCGTATACGTTGTACCTGAACCATCAGGTCACCCAGCGGTTCGGGGAGCTGCGCTGGCAGGTCCCCACGCGCGTCTACGCGCGCCCGCTCGCGCTGGCGCCCGGGGTGGCGATGGATGCCCAGACGCTGAACACCGAACTGGCCGCCGCCTCCTACCGCGATGACGGCACCGGCAAGCTGCCCGGCACCTACGCCCGTGAAGGTGGGCGCTTCACCATTTCCAGCCGCGGCTTCATCGACGTGGACGGGCAGGTGGCGCCACGCCGGGTCCAGGTGAGCCTGTCCGGCGGCCGGGTCGCCGGGGTGCGCGATCCCGATCGCCGGCAGAACCTGAAGGTGGCGCGACTGGATCCCGCCCGCATCGCGACCCTGTACGGCCAGAAGCAGGAAGAGCGCCGGCTGGTCCGGCTGAAGGAGGTTCCGCTGCTGCTGGTGACCGGCCTGCAGGCGGTCGAGGACCGCGACTTCAAGGATCACCACGGCATCGATCTCAGCGGCATCGTGCGCGCCATCTGGGTGACCCTGCGTTCCGGAGGCGAGACCCGCCAGGGCGCCAGCACCTTGACCCAGCAGCTCGCGCGCAGCGGCCTGCTCGGCATCGGCAAGGAAGTCACGCCCTCGCGCAAGTTCAACGAAATCCTGTTCGCGCTGATCCTGGAAGCGCGCTACGACAAGAGCACGATCCTGGAGGCGTACTTCAACCAGGTCTATCTCGGCCAGCGCGGCAGCCAGGCGATCCACGGCGTTGCCGCAGGCTCGGAATTCTGGTTCGGCCGCGACCTCAATTCGCTGACCACCGAGCAGGTCGCGCTGCTGATCGGCATGGTGAAGGGGCCTTCCCATTACGATCCGCGCCGCAATCCGGAGCGGGCGAAGGGACGTCGCGACTTCGTGCTGGGCAAGCTGCTGGAAACGAAGCTCATCGACGAAAAGGAATACAAGCGCGCGCTGGCCGCGCCACTGGGCGTCACCCAGACCCCGGGCATGGCCGCCGCCAACCGTTTCCCGGCCTACGTGGATCTGGTCCGCCGGCAACTGGCGCGTGATTATCCGGAAAGCGCGCTGCAGGGCGCTGGCCTGACCGTGCTGACCGGCATGTCGCCGTCCGCGCAGGCCTATGCCGAAGGGGCGGTCACCCGCACCATCAAGGCGCTGGAGAACAAGCGCCGGCCGCCGTTGCAGGCGGGCGTGGTGGTGACCGACGTGCACGACGGCGATGTGGTGGCGGTGGTCGGCAGCCGCGACGTGTCGCAGCCGGGCTTCAACCGCGCGGTGGAGGCGCAGCGTCCGGTCGGCTCGCTGCTCAAGCCGTTCGTATACCTGCTGGCGCTGGCGCAGCCGGACAACTATTCGCTGGCCAGCTGGGTCGACGATTCGCCGGTGACGGTGCAACTGGGGAAGAATCGGCGCTGGACGCCGGGCAACGCGGACAATCGCAGCCATGGCACCGTGCGCCTGATCGACGCGCTCGCGCGCTCGTACAACCAGGCCACCGTGCGCATCGGCATGAAGGTCGATCCGGAACGGCTGGCCGAGCTGCTGCGCGTGCTGGCCGGGATCAAGGCCGACGCCAATCCCGCGTTGATCCTGGGTTCGACCGACCAGAGTCCGTATGCGATTGCGCAGCTATACCAGTTCCTCGCGTCCGGTGGCGAAATCCAGCCGTTGCATGCGGTGCGCGGCGTGCTGGATCCCAACGGCAAGCTGCTCAAGCGCTACGACAAGACGCCCGCGCCCGCGCAGGAGGGCGATTCCATCGCCGCCAACCTGATCAGCGTGGCGCTGCAGGAAGTGGTCAGCAACGGTACTGGCCGGCGGCTGCTCGGCGACGGTCTGGGTCGCTTGCAGTCGGCCGGCAAGACCGGCACCAGCAACGATGGCCGCGACAGCTGGTATGCCGGTTACACCGGCGATCACCTCGCGGTGGTCTGGATGGGCAACGACAAGAACGAACAGACCGGCCTGCAGGGCGCCACCGGCGGCATGCGGGTGTGGTCCAACCTGTTCGCGCGACTGCCCAGCGCACCGCTGAACGTGTCCGGCAAGGGCCTGGACTGGCAGTGGGTGATGGGTGCCAACACCACCGATCCCGGCTGTCCCGGTGCCCGCCAGTTGCCGTTCGTGGCCGGCTTCGCACCCGCCTACAGCGCCTGTGTCATCGAGGCGCCGGTGGCGCCGGAAGAAGAGAGCGGCGGCTGGCGCAGCTGGTTCGGCCTGGATCGCAAGCCCGAAGAAGCCCCGCCCGCCGAAGACACTCCCCCGCCCGCATCACCGCCATGAAGATGAAGTCGTTTCCGCGCACCGCCATCCTTGCCATTGCCACGGTATCGCTGGCCGCCTGCGTCACCACGCCGCCCGAGCCCGAGGCGCCCGCCGTCGCGCTGCGCACGCCCGCGCAGATGCTGGGTGCGGTCCACAAGGCCGCGCAGGGCGGCGACGAGCGCGAACTGAACGTGCAACCGCTGCGCGATCCGGAGGTCGAGGATCTGCGCGATACCGCCGGCAAGGCACTGGCCGCGGGCGATGCCGCCGCCGCCGCCGCCGCGCTGGACAAGGCGCTGGGCATCGTCGCCGACGACCCGGCGGTGTTGCAGGAGCGCGCCGAGGTTGCGCTGGCGCAGGGCGAATTCGATCGCGCCGAGCAGTTCGCCGCGCGCGCCACCGCGCTCGGTTCGGCGGTCGGCCCGCTGTGCCGCCGGCACTGGGAAACCGTCCGCCAGGTCCGCGAACGCCGTCGCGAGCAGGTGGCCGCGCCGCTGAAGCGTCCCAACCAGGCGCAACTGGACGAACAGGCGGCGAAGCTCGCGACGCTGGATCGCGCCATCGGCGAGGCCGGCCAGCAATTCGATGCCTGCACGGTGCCCGGCATCAATAGAATGTAAGGATGTCCCAGCTTGCCCAAGCCAGTTGCGAAGCCCTCAGCGAGGGCGGCGCCATGGCCAGCCGTCTCGATGCTTTCGTTCCCCGCGAGGCGCAATTGCGCCTCACCCGGGCCATTGCCGATGCCTTCGATCAGCGCGATGTGCTGATCGCCGAGGCCGGCACCGGCACCGGCAAGACCTTCGCCTATCTGGTGCCGGCGCTGCTGTCCGGGCTGAAGACGATCGTGTCCACCGGCACCCGCGCACTGCAGGACCAGCTCTATCACCGCGATTTGCCGCGCGTGCGCGACGCGCTAGGCATCGGGTTGAAGAGCGCGCTGCTGAAGGGTCGCGCCAACTACCTGTGCCGCTACCGGCTGGAACAGGCCAAGGGCGAGCCGCGCTTCACCTCGCGCGAACAGGTCGACCAGTTCCAACGCATCGTCGCCTGGGGCGGACGCACCCACTTCGGCGACATGGCCGAACTGGCGACGCTGCCCGACGACTCGCCGCTGCTGCCGATGGTCACCTCCACGGTGGACAACTGCCTGGGATCGGATTGCCCGTTCTGGGAGGACTGCTTCGTGGTGCAGGCGCGCCAGCGCGCGCAGGCGGCCGATCTGGTGGTGGTCAACCATCACCTGCTGCTGGCGGACCTGGCACTCAAGCAGGAAGGCTTCGGCGAAATCCTGCCGGGCGCGCAGGCCTTCGTGATCGACGAGGCGCACCAGTTGCCCGAACTGGCGGCCAATTTCTTCGGCGAAGGTTTCGGCATGCGTCCGCTGCAGGAACTGGCGCGCGATTGCCTCAGCGAGTGCAAGGACGTGCCCGGCGCGCTGGCCGCGTTGCAGGCCCCGGTGCAGCGGCTGGAACTGGCGCTGCGCGACTTGCGCCTGGCGATGGAGGGATTGCCGGTACGCGGTACCCGCGAACGCGCGCTGGGCAAGATCGAGGTGAGCGAGGGTTTCGATCACGTGGTCGAAGCGCTGGCCGAGCTTTTCCAGTGCGTGGTCGGCATGGCCGAGGCGTCCATCGGCCTGGATGCCTGCGCCGCCCGCGCGCGCGAATTGTCCACGCGGCTTTCGCGCTGGCTGGGCGAAGGCGAGAGCGAGGCGATTCCCGGATTCGAAGACGATGAACACGCGCACGACGCCGCCGGCGACGTGTTCTGGTACGAACTCACCCAGCGCGGTTTCCGCTGCCAGCGCACACCGCTGGACGTGTCCGCGCCGTTGCGCCAGCACCGCGAACAGTCGCGTGCGGCGTGGGTGTTCACCTCGGCGACGCTGGCGGTGGGCGGTCGCTTCGACCACTACGCCGAACGCCTGGGCCTGGAAGATCCGCCCACCCTGCTGCAACCCAGTCCGTTCGACTGGCCGCGGCAGGCGCTGTGCTACCTGCCCGGCAGCCTGCCGGATCCTGGCTCGCGCGATTTCGGCCGGGCGGTGATCGAAGCGGTCAAGCCGGTGCTGCATGCCTCGCAAGGGCGCGCGTTCCTGCTGTTCGCCTCGCATCGCGCGCTGCGCGAGGCAGCGGAACTGCTGCGCGGCGGTCCGTGGCCGCTGTTCGTGCAGGGCGAAGCGCCGCGTGCGCTGCTGCTGCAACGGTTCCGCGAATCGGGCAACGGCGTGCTGCTGGGCGCGGCCAGCTTCCGCGAAGGTGTCGACGTGGCCGGCGATGCGCTGTCGGTGGTGGTGGTCGACAAGCTTCCGTTCGCGGCGCCGGATGATCCGGTATTCGAAGCGCGCCTGGACGCGATCCGCCGGCATGGCGGCAATCCGTTCCGCGACGAACAGCTGCCGCAGGCGGTGATCGCGCTCAAGCAGGGCGTGGGCCGGCTGATCCGCAGCGAGACCGATCGCGGGGTGCTGGTGCTGTGCGATCCGCGCCTGCTGGGCAAGTCCTATGGCCGGGTGTTCCTGGATTCGCTGCCGCCGTTCGCGCGCACCCGACGGGTGGAAGACGTGCAGGCGTTCTTTGCGCCAGAATCGGCGGGCCAGAGGGAAATGGATCTGTCATGAAGCTGCTTGCATTCGAGACCGCCACCGAAGCCTGCTCGGTGGCCCTGTATCTGGACGGCGAAGTGCGCGAGCGCTTCGAGATCGCGCCCCGCAGGCATGCCGAACTGGCGTTGCCCTGGGCAGATGCACTGCTGGCGGACGCCGGGGTGGCGCGGACCGAACTGGATGCCATCGCGATCAGCCGGGGACCCGGCGCGTTCACCGGCGTGCGCCTGGCGATCGCTTTGGCGCAGGGCATCGCGATGGCGCTGGACCAGCCGATCGTTCCGATCTCCACCCTCAAGGTGGTGGCGGCGTCGCTGGTGCTGCCGTATGCCACCGAGCCGGTCGGGGCGAAGCAACGCATTCTTGCCGCCATCGACGCGCGCATGGGCGAGGTGTATGCCGGTGCCTTCATGCGCGATGGCGCGGATCTGGTGGCGCTGTCGGAAGAGACCGTGTCCGCGCCGGACGCGGTCGTGCTGCCTGACGAGGACGGTCGCTGGCATGGCGCCGGTACCGGCTTCGCCGCGCTCGACGGCGCGTTGCAGGCACGCCTCCAGCCCTGGCTGGCCAGCGTGGATCCGCAGGTGCTGCCGCATGCGTCCGATCTGGCGCAGTTGGCATCGCTGGCTTACGCGCGTGGCGAAACCGTCGCGCCGGAGCGGGTGGAGCCCGCCTACCTGCGCGACAACGTCGCGCTGACGCTGGCCGAGCAGGAAGCCTTGCGGGCATCCAAGTAGGCAGGCGCGGCCGTCCCACATCCCGCCCGCGCGATGGCGCGGACGGGATGTCCCGCTTCATGCGCGGCGCTTGCGCGCATGGACCTCGACGACGTCCAGGATCAGCGGACGCTGCTGCTTCGGTGCCTCGCGGAACAACTGCAGCAGGGAGCGTTCGTCACTGTCACGGGCGAATTCTTCCGGGGCGGCGACCAGATGCGGAGATTCCTGATCGTCGTTCCCCGCGCCGCGCCCCGTCGCCAGCCATTCGAAGCTCACGCCGGTGAGTATCGCCAACCGGATCATGTGTTCGACCGTGGGCGTGACCTCGGAGTCGGACTCCCAGTTGGCGACCGCGCCGCGGGTAACGCCGATGCGCTCGGACAATTCCTGTTGCGACAGTCCGGCATTCTGGCGGGCGATACGGATGCGTGATGTGAGTTTCATGTCGTCATTCCAGCAATGAAGGAGCAACGAGCGTAGTGCGCGCATTCGCATCGCTGCAACTAACATTGACTCTCACATTGCAAGTTGCGTTTGCGAAAATCATTCGCCAACGGCTGTCCGCTGTTCCGGATTGGATGAGCGGGTGAACGAGATCAAGAAAGAAGTTTGTTCGAATGCAAGGAGCAAATGCTCCGGATAAATTCCGCGTATTGATGGAGTCAAGACTCGCTTGGTGAACTAGCGCATGGAAACGCCCAATGTTAATTGACCGGGGTACAAACCGTGTACGAGAAAGGGGACGGAAAAATCCGGCCGAGATGTCGCCGAATTTTCCTGCCCCGGATGCAGGGGACATGCGTCGTCTTCAGGAGTAAGGAAATGCGTGAACTTTCAATGAGCGAGACGGCAGCGGTTGGAGGCGGTATCGCGCCGGTGGTGGTAGTGGCGATCAGGATCTTGCTTGCCACTGGCCCAGGGTGTGCCACCACGGGCGGCTTGCGGAAGGGGGAGAAACCATCCGGTGAAGTCGTGGATCCCGAGTAGGTGATTCCGAAGCATGGTCGATCGCTGCCTCTGCCATGCGATTCGCATGGCAGAGGCTTTTCTCGCGCGGGTGGGGGATGAACGTATATCGGGTGTTTTATCGGACGCTCGGCGTCACTTTGCTGTTGTTGGCCATGAATCTGTTCGACGCCCTGCCAGGGTTGCGGATCGAGGTGGTTGCAGGCTGCCTCGTCGGCGCGGGCATGTGTGCGGTTCTTGCGCTGGGATTCCGCCGGGATTGGAAAGGAGGCCGCGTGACCATTCCCCTGCTGGCTGGTGCGGCCTTCATCCTCGGTGGAGCGGCATTCGACATCTACGCGACGTTGCACCACTCACCGGATCTGGAACACGAAGCCAATCCGCTGGCCAGGACGCTCCTGGATGAAGGATTGGCGCCGGCAACGGTGTTGATGCTGGGAGGAATTGGCCAAACCTGCCTTGTTTTCACTTCGCTCATGATCTGGATGAACCTGGTAATCCGGTTCAAATGGTATGAAGAAAAGATCGGGACATCGGAGAGATCCGGGCTGGCCGGCAAGGTGCTTCTGGCGAACAGGATGTTTGGCGCCCCGGACAACGGACTGGCGTCCTTGCTGGGGATGCGCACGGATCCCGAGGTCCTGATCTGCGGGGTCGGATTCCTGATGCTGCCCCTGTATGCCTATCGCTGGTACCTGGGGCTGGAATGGTTCGGACTCGTTCCCATTTCCAGAATCGTCGTGCCCGTGTCGCTGGTGGTGCTTGCGCTCGCGGTGCAATTCATCTGGGCCACACGCGTGTCGCGCGCCTCCCCGGGTTGATCCATTGTTGGCTGGATGCAGCGGGTTGCCGCAGATCAGCGCTTCCGGACGCACGCTGAGGCGGCGGCGGGCATCGGCGGCTGGCGACTACTCATCCCGCACTTCACCGCCGGGCAGGAAATTCCAGGTGCGGGTGACGTGCAGGATGTCGATGTGCTCGTCGGTTTCCGGCAGTGGCGGGAAGGGTTCGGCGAGGCGGACGATGCGCAGCGCGGTGGAGTCGAGCAGCGGGATGCCGCTGGACTGGATGATGCGGGTTTGCTCGATCGAGCCGTCGCGACGTACCGCCACGCTGATCACCAGCTGCCCGGCCAGCCGCTTGCGGCGCGCCTCGTCCGGATAGTTGAGATTGCCCACGCGTTCGGCGCGATCGACCCAGGCGCGCAGGTAGTTGGCATAGGCGTACTCGCGGGTGCTGGCGGAGACGAACTTGCGCTTGGGCCGCTTGGCGTACAGCTCCGAGCGCAGGTGGATTTCGGCGGCCAGCCGCGCCATCTCGGCGTCGTGCTGGATCTTGCGCTCGCCATGCGGCAGGTCGGGGCGTTCGATCGGTGGCGTCGATTCGGCCAGCGGCACCCGCTGCGCGCTGTCGCGGGTGGTGATGACGCGCGCCTCCGGCGGCGGTGCGGGCGCCGGCGATTGCGCGCGCAACGGCTGCGGCGCCAGCCCGGTCTCCTGCTGCGGCACCCAGCCGGCCTGGCTGTCGCGCGGACGCCTGGCCTTGTCGTGGTCGCCGCCGCCCTGCTGGTTGGCGGCGGCCAGGAAGTCGGCTTCCTTCGGGGTCAGCGGGGTCTGGGTCTGGCTGAGCACCACGTCCAGGGTGGGCACCACCGGCGCCGCCTCGTCCAGGCTGAAGCCCACGCCGAGCACCAGCATGCCGTGCAGGATCAGCGACAGCGCCAGGGTCGCGCCCAGGCGTTCGTTCTCGCCGACGCGGGGCGGGGCAACGGCAACCGCGTTCACGTCAGCCGGCCAGCTTGCGCTCGATGACGTCGAACAACTGCCCGGCGATGTTCAGCCCGAACTGGGCATCGAGCTCGCGCACGCACGTCGGGCTGGTGACGTTGACCTCGGTCAGGTAGTCGCCGATCACGTCCAGGCCGACGAACAGCATGCCGCGGCGCTTCATTTCAGGGCCGACCTGACCGGCGATCCAGCGGTCGCGCTCGCTCAGCGGGCGGCCTTCGCCGCGGCCGCCGGCAGCGAGGTTGCCGCGGAATTCGTCGCCTTGCGGGATTCGCGCCAGTGCGTAGTCCACCGGCTCGCCATCGACCAGCAGGACCCGCTTGTCGCCGTCCTTGATGCCGGGAATGAAGCGCTGGGCCAGGGCCAGGTGGCCGGGGCCGACCAGGGTTTCCAGGATCACGTTGGTGTTGGGATCGCCGGCGCGGACCCGGAAGATCGAGCGCCCGCCCATCCCGTCCAGCGGCTTGAGCACGGCTTCGCCATGCTCGTGGACGAAGGCCTTGAGTGCGGCCGGGTCGCGACTGACCAGGGTGGGCGGGCAGCACTGCGGGAACAGCAGCGCGGCCAGCTTCTCGTTGAAATCGCGCAGGCCCTGAGGATCATTGACGAGCAGGGCACCGGCGGCCTGGGCCACCGACAGGATGTGGGTGTCGTACAGGTACTCGCCGTCCACCGGGGGGTCCTTGCGCATCAGCACCACCTGGCCGGGGCCGAAGCGCTGGTCGACCGGTTCGCCGAGGGTGAACCAGCCGGCCTTGTCGTCCTTCACCGCCAGCGGGGCGGTGCGCGCCCAGGCCTCGCCGCCGCGCAGCGACAGCCCGCCCGGGACCACGTAGTGGAGCCGATGGCCGCGGCGCTGGGCTTCCAGCAGCATGGCGAAGGTGGTGTCCTTGGCAATCTTGATGGACCCGATGGGGTCCATGACGACGATGACATCGAACGGCATGGCGGGGAGGTGGCGGACCGGTGCGGAAAGTGCCGCGATGGTAGCAGGCCGCGCCCGTCGAACCCGCCGGGAAGCCTGCGAGCCAAGTGAGACGGAGTTCGCATCGCCGTGTTCAGCTGGGGCCTTTCCCGAGGCTCAACTTGACAGTCCGCCCCGGGGCTGGAATATAGGGGCATCGCAGCGACGCCGGTTGGTCAATGAAGCGTCGCGCGCACGGGGATTCCAGTAATGACGCAGAACGCTGACCGGGCCGGGGAACTCAATGGCCTCCGGGTCATGGTTATCGATGACTCGAAAACCATCCGCCGCACCGCGGAGACCCTATTAAAACGAGAAGGTTGCGAGGTGGTGACCGCGACGGACGGCTTCGAGGCCCTGGCCAAGATCGCCGACCAGCAGCCGCAGATCATCTTCGTCGACATCATGATGCCGCGGCTGGACGGTTATCAGACCTGTGCGCTCATCAAGAACAACCAGGTGTTCAAGAGCACCCCGGTGATCATGCTGTCCTCCAAGGACGGCCTGTTCGACAAGGCCCGCGGCCGGATCGTCGGATCCGAGCAGTACCTGACCAAGCCGTTCACGCGCGAGGAACTCCTCGGCGCGATCCGCGCGCACGTCAGCACTTGAGTGCCGTGACGCCGACTGCCACACCGCGCACTGGGAGCGGGACATGAGTCGTACGCCGTTCGATATCCTCGCAGAATACGAGCGCCGCAGCCTGGCGCATGCGGTCGTGCTGCCTGCCGTCGAGCAGGCGCCCGACCAATGGCGCGGGGTCGGCTACCGGGTCGGCCAGCGCCGGCTGGTGTCCAACTTCGCCGAAGTGGTGGAAATCGTGCCGCTGCCGCCGATGACGCAGGTGCCGGGCGCGCAACCCTGGCTGCTGGGCATCGGCAACCTGCGCGGCAACCTGTTTCCCGTTGTCGATCTCAAGCAGTTCCTGGAAGGCGAGCGCACCGTGCTGCACGAGGGGCAGCGGGTGCTGGTGATGCGTCAGCCGGGCGGGGACGTCGCCCTGACCATCGACGAGCTGTACGGACAACGCAGTTTCAATGAAACCCAGCGGACCGAGCCGGGGAGCCTGGCCGAGGGGCGTTACGGATATTTCGTCGACCGTGCGTATCACGGCGACGAGCACGATTGGGGGGTGTTCGCGCTGTCGTTGCTGGCGCGCACACCGGAGTTCCGACAAGCCGCGCTCTGACGCGGACGACAACTAGAAACAGCCAGGGGTTTGGAAATGAGCACTGCGGCGGATTCCCCCAACACCAGCAAGCTGGGCGGCCTGGGCAGCACGTCCTGGCTGGTCCTGCTGGTGATTGCGGTATTGCTGTTCGGCGCCAACACGGGCGTCGCCACCTGGCAGGGCAGCCGGTTGTCCGGCGCCAGCACCGGCGCATCGGACATGCGCGTACTGTCGCAACAGCTGGCCAACTACGGCCGCGAGGCGGTGGCCGGCAACGCCGATGCGTTCAAGGCGTTCCGGACCACCAAGGAACGCATCGACACCACGGTCACCGAACTGGAAGGCCGGTTCGGCAAGGAAGGCGCCATCGTCGGACCGCTGACCCAGCTGAAGACGACCTGGGCGCCGCTGGACAAGAGCGCCGACCAGATCATCGCCAGCGAGGCCGCGGTGCTGGCCCTGTCCGGCAACGCCGATCGCTTCGCCGGCCAGGTGCCGCAGTTGCAGGCGCAGTTGAACGAGGTGGTGCGCGCGATGTCGGCCGGCGGGGCGCCGTCCTCGCAGATCTACAGCGCGCTGCAACAGGTCGTGCTGGCCGGCACGATGGCCCGTCGCGTGACCGAAATCCGCGCCGGCGGCGCCGGCGCCTCGATGGCCGGCGACGCGCTCGGCCGCGACGCGGTGCTGTTCGGCCAGGTGCTGGAAGGCCTGCGCAACGGCAACGCCGACCTGGGCATCGCCGCGGTCCGCAACGCAGGCGCGTTGTCCGCGCTGGACCAGTCGCAGGCGCTGTGGAACAACATGAAGAAGGATCTGGACGCGATCCTCGGCAGCTCGCGCAACCTGTTCGGCGCGCAGTCCTCGGCCGCGGCGCTGACCAACGGCGCCGGCAAGATGCTGGAGGACAGCACCCGCTTGTTCGAGGCGTTCACCGCGTTCGGTTCCGTGCGCGATACCCGCCTGTTCCCGAACTTCTGGATCTCGGTGGGTGCCGGCTTCCTGCTGCTGGTCTCGATTGGCGGCTTCCTTTTCAGCCTGTACCGCAACCGCCAGCGCGAACAGGAAACGCGCTACCAGACCCAGGTCGAATTCAACAGCCGCAACCAGCAGGCGATCATGCGGTTGCTGGACGAAATCAGCTCGCTGGGTGAAGGCGATCTGACGGTCAAGGCCTCGGTGACCGAGGACATGACCGGCGCCATCGCGGACGCCATCAACTACGCGGTGGACGAACTGCGCAACCTGGTGACCACCATCAACGACACTTCGGTGCAGGTGGCCGCCTCGACCCAGGAAACCCAGGCCACCGCGCTGCAACTGGCCGAAGCGGCCGGCCACCAGGCCGACCAGATCACCAACGCCTCCGAGCGCATCAACGAAATCGCGGTCAGCATCGACCAGGTGTCGCGCAACTCCACCGAATCGGCGGACGTGGCGCAGCGCTCGGTGCAGATCGCGACCGAGGGCGCCGGCGTGGTCCGCGAGACCATCCGCGGCATGGACCAGATTCGCGACCAGATCCAGGAAACCTCCAAGCGCATCAAGCGCCTGGGCGAGTCCTCGCAGGAAATCGGATCGGTGGTGGAACTGATCAACGACATTTCCGAACAGACCAACATCCTGGCCTTGAACGCCGCGGTGCAGGCCGCTTCGGCGGGCGAGGCGGGCCGCGGTTTCGCGGTCGTGGCCGACGAAGTGCAACGGCTGGCCGAACGCACCTCCGGCGCGACCCGCCGCATCGAGTCGCTGGTGCAGGCGATTCAGGCCGACACCAACGAGGCGGTCAGTTCGATGGAACAGACCACCGCCGAAGTGGTGTCCGGCGCGCGCCTGGCCGAGGACGCGGGCACCGCGCTGGGCGAGATCGAGCGCGTGTCCAGCGACCTCAACGACCTCATCAAGAACATCTCCGGCGCGGCCCAGCAGCAGTCGGCCGCGGCCTCGGACATCACCGAGACGATGGGCGTGATCCGCCAGATCACCTCGCAGACTTCGCTCGGCGCCAAGCAGACCGCCGATTCGATCGGCCACCTGGCGCAACTGGCGGCGGACCTGCGTCGTTCGGTCGCCGACTTCAAACTGCCGGGCTGAGGACGGAACGCACGGATGAAAGCCCGAATTTCCACCGCATGGCACCCGTCCCGGACGGGCTGCCGCTCGCTTGCTGACGGAGCGTGCCGATGAGCGCGTTGCGCGAGGCCATGAGCCATGCCGTCCTGGGTTGGGTCAAACCCGAGCTGGACGAGACGCTGCGCCTGGCGCGCGGCGAGATCGAGGCGTTCGTCGAGACCCCGACCGACGGCAGCCGGATGCGGTTCTGCGCCGGTTACCTTCACCAGGTCCAGGGCACGCTGCGGATGGTGGAACTGTATGCCCCGGCGATGGTCGCCGAGGAACTGGAACAGCTGGCGCAGGCATTGCAGGAAGGGAACGTCACCGACCGCGAGGAGGCCTGCGCCACCCTGATGCGCGGCGCGGTATTGCTGCCGGACTACCTGGAGCGCCTGCAGGACGGCCATCGCGACATCCCGATCGTGCTGCTGCCGCTGCTCAACGAAATCCGCAACGCCCGCGGCGCGTCCGGATTGAACGAAAGCATGTTGTTCCCGCCGGGAACCCAGGCGGCCGAGGCGCCGCAGCCGAGCGCCGAGGAAATCGATCATGCGCGCAGCAGCATCAGCGGACGCAACCGCGAACTGCTCGACACGGTGGGCGGCGCGGTCAAGGAAGAACTGCTGCGGGTCAAGGACGCGCTGGATCTGCACCTGCGCACGCGTGGCGATGCCGCATCGCTGCAACAGCAGGTCGCCGAACTGGGCAACGTCGCCGACACCCTGGGCATGATGGGCCTGGGCGTGGCGCGCGATGTCGTGCAGCAGCAGCGCGACGCATTGCGCGACGTGGCCGAAGGCCGTCGCCAGGCCGACGAGGGCACGCTGCTCGACATCGCCGGCGCGCTGCTCTACGTGGACGCGTCGCTGGATGATCAGGTCGCACGCCTGGGCGGCCCGGCCGACGAAGGCCAGCAGGATCCGAGCGCGGTCGAATCGCAGCGCACTGTCGAGGTGCTGGCGCAGGAAGCGATCATCAATTTCGCTTCGGCGCGCGAGAAGTTCGTCGCTTTCATCGAGACCAACTGGGATCACGCCGAACTGGCCGAAGTGCCGCGCCTGCTGGACGAGGTCGCCGGCGCGATGCGCATGCTGGAACTGGATCAGGCCGGCGACTACCTGCTGGGCGTGCGCCGTTATGTCAGCAACGAGCTGATCGGCAAGCGCCGCGTGCCCGGCGGACAGCAGCTCGACACGCTCGCCGATGCGCTGGCCAGCCTGGAGTATTACCTGGAGGCGCTGCGCGAGCGGCGCCCCAATCGCGACGACATCCTGGAAATCACCCGCAGCAGCCTGGAAAACCTGCGGTACTGGCCGTTGCCGGAGGAAGCTCCGGCCGGCGTGCCCGTGGAGGAGCTGCCGGCGCCAGCGCGGCCGGAAACCGTGGCCCCGACGGCAGCCGCCACCGCGTCCATCGACGGCACCGATGCGCAGGCACATCCCTTCGACCCGGTGGGTTTCGAGTTCACCGAGGAAGCTTCACCGGCGCCGAGCACGGTCCCGGTCAGTTGGGAACCGGTCGAACTGGAAATCGAATCCGATGCCGCCGACGACGACGTCGAACTCGCCGCGGTGATGGCCGACATCGACGCGGCGGCCAGCGCGCTGGCCCCGTCCGGTGACGGTCACGCCATGCCGCAGGGCGCTCCGCAGGTACCGCACGCGCCGCCACCGGTCGCGGCGGTGACCGCGCTGGCCGGCGGGTTCGAAGTCGAGGGTGGCGACATCGATGACGAGATCCGGGAAGTGTTCCTGGAGGAGTTCGACGAGGAAATCGTCAATCTGCGCCAGCTGTTGCCGGCTTGGCGGATGGTGCCCGAGGATCTGGAACGGTTGCGTCCGATCCGCCGCGTGTTCCATACCCTGAAGGGCAGTGGCCGCCTGGTTGGCGCCAAGGCGCTGGGCGAGTTCAGCTGGAAGGTCGAGAACATGCTCAACCGCGTGCTGGATCGCACGCGCGCACCGAGCACCGCGGTGGCGGTGCTGCTGGAACAGGCCTGCGACGTGCTGCCGCAATTGAACGCGGCGCTGCGCGGACAGGCGCCGGTCAGCGCGGATCTGGAAGGCATCAAGGCCGTGGCCGACCGGATCGCGGCGGGCGAGGAAGCGTTCTACTCGAAGCAGGGCGCGGCGGACGCCGAAGCCATCGAGGCGATCGAGGATGGCGAACCCGCGGCCCTCGAGCCGATGGGGGCCGTGTCCGCGGACAGCCGCAGCGCCGAACCGGAACCGGACTTCCTCTCGGGTACGCCGGCTTCGGTGGACTCGGTCCTGCGGGAAATCCTGGAAGCGGAAGTCGCCACTCATCTGGAGACCGTCCACGGCTGGCTGTCGGCGGCGCGTATCGCGCCACAACCGGCGACCGAACCGCTGCTGCGCGCGATGCACACGATGAATGGCGCGTTCGCGATGGCGGACGTGCCCGAAATCATCGAGGTCACCGCGCCGGCCGAGCAGTACATCAAGCGGTTGCTCGCCGTCGCCGGCACACCCGCGCCGGAAGGCGTGGACGCGCTTTCCGATGCCGCCGCGGCGATTGCCCGCAGTATCGACGCACTCAACAGGCCTTCGCCGCGCATCCCGGTGTTCGCGGCGCTGTCCGCGCGCCTGGCCGCCCTGCGCGACAGCCTGCCCGACGTGCGCGCAGGCGCCCAACTGGTCAACGACAGTGCCCAGGGCACCTATGTCGAGACCGTGGCCGGCACCGCGGGCCCGGCACCGCTGGAAGACGTGCAGTTGGCGCCGCACGATCTGTCGCGCTTCATCGAGCCTTCGCAGGCCGACGCGCTCGGTGTCACCGGCTGGCGTGACGCGACCGGAACAGCGGCAACGACGGACGCAGGCGACGTGCAGGAGACCGGGGCATTGCCACCGGTGGAAGCGGGCGAGCCGCTTGCGCCTGCAGCGCTCGATCCCGCAATGGTCGATTCGACCTCCTCCGAAGTCGCCCCGTCCGAAGGCGCGCCGGAGGCGTCGGTCGCGGATGCCACCGCGGCGGCGCAGGCCGCCAGCACGATCAACTTCTACGATGTGCACGACGTGCGCACCTCGTATGTCTATACGCCCTGGTCCGATGCCGGATCCGTCCCCGCGATCGATGCGGCGTCCGGTTCCGCCGATGATGCGACGCCGGCTGCCGAGCCTGCTCCGGAAACGACGGTCGAGACAACGGCCGGGCTTTCCGGCGATGCGCTGGTGGTCGAGGAGATTGGCCTCGAGGTGACGGATGGAGAGGTCGGCGAGGAAATCGCGCTCGACGATGCCACGACCGTTGGCGATACCGCGAGCCTGGACGACGCGCTGGTATGGGAAAGCGTCACGCTGGTCGAGGAAGCCAGCGTCGACCCCGCGTCCCCTGTGTCCGCCATGCGCGACGACGCCGACGAACCGGATGATCGGGAAGAAGACACCGTTGCTTCCCTGGATTCGGAAATCACGCCCGTGGAAGTGGAAGCTTCCGCCGCCGACGCGTTCGTCACGGAAAGCGCCGGTCAGCCAGGGCCGGAAGCGGATGGAGAACCGGTTTCCGCTGCCGTCGACGTTGAAGTCGCCGACATTGAATCGGAGGCATCTTTCGCCACGCCGGAGATCGGCGCGGGCGACGAACCGCCGTCCGACCTCGAAGCCGGCGACGCCGGTTTGATCGCCGCCGGATTGGCCGAACCCGAACCCGAACCCGAACCCGAACCGGATCTGGCGGAAGCCGGATTTGCGGAAACCGAAGCCACCACCGCGACCGAAACCACCTTCGATGCGGCCGTGATCGAGGCGGAATCCGAAGCCCTGCCCGCGGCCGAGCCGGCCCCGGAACGCGTGGAAGCGGAGACCGCAGGTGCGGACGCGGATACGTCGCCGGCGCCGGCGGCGTTCGAGACCGCCGCTGCGGCGGAAGACGCGGTACAGGCATCCGCCGAGGCTGCAGCCATGGAAGAACAGCCCGAAGACGCGCTCGATCTGACCGGTCTGGATCTGGATCTGGTCGAGATTTTCGTCGAGGAAGGCAACGACCTGCTCGACCATTCCGACGACCTGCTGGCCAGGCTGCGCGAAACGCCGGAAGACCGCAGTCTGGTGACCGGCCTGCAGCGCGATCTGCACACCCTCAAGGGTGGCGCGCGCATGGCCGGCATCCACGCGGTCGGCGATCTGGGCCACGCGATCGAATCGATGCTGGAATCGATCGTGGCCCAGCGCACCGAACTGGATCGGCGCGGCGTGCAACTGCTCGAACGTGGTTTCGATGCGTTGCACGAACAACTCAAGCGGGTGTCCGCGCGTCGCGCGGTCCGCCTGCCGGAGGGGCTGATTGGCGAATTCGTCGCGCATGCGCGCGGGCTGGAGCCGCCCGCCGGACCCGAACGCGTGGTCGAGCCGGCGCCCGCGCCGGTCACGCTGGCGCCGCTGTCGGCACCGGTCGAGACCGAATTCGCGCAGGACGAGGAGTTCTTCCCCCATAGCCAGCAGGAGCAGGTACGCGTACGCGCGGATCTGCTGGACCGTTTGGTCAACCACGCCGGCGAAGTGGCGATCTACCGCGCCCGTCTGGAGCAGCAGCTCGGCGCGTTCCGCGGCGCGATGGCCGAACTGGAGCGCACCAACATCCGCCTGCACGACCAGTTGCGTCGCCTGGACCTGGAGACGGAGGCGCAGATCGTCGCGCGCTACCAGCGCGAGCAGGATCACCAGGACGCCACCTTCGACCCGCTGGAGCTGGACCGCTTCTCCACCCTCCAGCAGCTCAGTCGCGCGCTGGCCGAATCGGCCGCCGACATCAGCGGCCTGCAGGGCGTGCTGGACGATCTGGCGCGCAACTACGACAGCCTGCTGCACCAGCAGTCGCGCGTGAGTTCGGAACTGCAGGACGGCCTGATGCGCGCGCGCATGGTGCCGTTCGAAGGCATCGTGCCGCGCCTGCGGCGCGTGCTGCGCCAGGCCGCGGCCGATACCGGCAAGCAGGTCCGCCTGTTGCTGGAAGGCACCCACGGCGAAATGGACCGCAACGTGCTGGAGCGCATGACCGCGCCGCTGGAACACCTGCTGCGCAACTCGGTGGCGCATGGCCTGGAATCGCCCGACAGGCGCACCAAGGCGGGCAAGCCGGAGGAAGGCACGGTGCAGGTCCACCTGCGCCGGGAAGGTTCGGAAATGGTGTTGAGCGTCCGCGACGACGGCGCGGGCCTGAACCGGACGGCGATCCGCGAGCGCGCCGAACAGCGCGGCCTGCTGCAGCCGGGCGCGGCCATCGACGACATCGATCTGGATCGGTTGATCCTGGAGTCGGGTTTCTCCACCTACGACAGCGTCAGCCAGTTGGCCGGACGCGGCGTCGGCATGGACGTGGTCTACAACGAAGTGCGACAGCTGGGCGGATCGCTGGACATCGCTTCGCGCCAGGGCGAGGGGGCGGAGTTCACCCTGCGCCTGCCGCAGACGCTGGCGGTGACCCAGGCCGCGTTCGTGCAGATCGGCGAAACCCAGTTCGCCGTGCCGGTCGCCTCGGTCAGCGGCATCGGTCGCATCAGCCATGCGCGCTTCGAAGCCGGCGAAGGCGGTTACGTCTACGGCGGCGAGGAGTACACCCTGTACAACCTGGGCCACCTGGTCGGCCATGCGCCGGCGCGCGCCGAAGGCGAGGCGCAGGTGCCGCTGCTGCTGATCCGCGCCGGCGACATGCGCGCGGCGGTGGCCGTGGATCAGGTGCTGGGCAACCGTGAAATCGTGGTCAAGGCGGTCGGTCCGCAGCTGGCCTCCATCCCCGGCATCTACGGCGCCACGATCACCGGCGACGGCAGCGTGGTGGTCATCCTGGACATCGCACCGCTGGTGCGTCGCCACCTGGCCCAGCCGCAGCAGCCGGCGTCGGCGGCACCGGTGCAGGAGCAGCGCCGCGTGCCGCTGGTGATGGTGGTCGACGACTCGTTGACCATGCGCAAGGTGACCGGCCGCGTGCTGGAACGCCACAACTTCGAGGTCACCGCCGCGCGCGACGGCGTCGAAGCGCTGGAGAAACTGGAAGACCGGGTGCCGGACCTGATGCTGCTGGACATCGAGATGCCGCGCATGGACGGCTATGAACTGGCGACCGCGATGAAGGCCGACCCGCGCTTCAAGGACGTGCCCATCGTCATGATCACCTCGCGTACCGGCGACAAGCATCGCCAGCGCGCGTTCGACATCGGCGTGCAGCGCTACATGGGCAAGCCGTACCAGGAACTGGATTTGATGCGCAACGTCTACGATCTGCTGGGAATCGCCCGTGTCCGCGAATGAGGTCAAGCGCGTCGCCCTTCTGGCCCGCTCCGGGCCGGCGCGGGAACGCCTGCGCAGCGCGCTCAACGAGGTGGGCGCGGACATCGTGCTGGAAGACGATCCGGCGGCGATCGATGCGCAGACGGTGACCGACGCGGCCCCCGAAGTGGTGCTGGTGGCGCTGGAGCCGGCCATCGAGGACAGCCTCGCCCGCTTCGATGCCGTGCTCGACGATCCGGCGATCGCCGTACTGTTCGAGGAGGCCGAACTGGCGGCCCGCCGCGATGGCTGGGAAGCACGGCGCTGGGCACGCCACCTGGCGGCCAAGATCAACGGCCACGACGATGTGCTGCCACCCGGCCGCGAAGAGGATGCATCGCTTGCGCTGGAACCGGGCCTGCCGCCCACCCCCGCGCAGATGCACGCCGATGCCGCGATCGAACCGCACGTGCACGAGGCGGTGGATCGCGCCTGGGAACTTCCCGACGACGACTTCGCCTACCGGCCGCCATCGGCGGCGGCCCAGTCCGCGGTGGTCGACGCGGACGAGTGGCTGCGCGGCGCGGCGCCGAAGGAAGAACTTCCCGCGGAGACTCCATTGCCTCCGCCGCGTCCGCCGGCCATCGAGCCGGTCTGGGATCTGGCGCTGGAGCCGGTCACCACCGAACCCGCGCCTTCCTCCCCGGCATCGCCGTCCGTCCCGCCGTCGTCGCTGGACGGGAACCCGGCCCCGTCGAAGTGGGAACTGTCACTGGAACCGCTGGAGCCTACCGCGGCGGGCGGCGGTCCGCGCACGCCCGGCGCGGTGCTGGTGTTCGCCGGCATCGGCGGCCCGGATGCGATACGCAAGCTGCTGGCCGAGCTCCCGCCCGATTTCGGCCGTCCGTTGGTCATCCACCTGAAGCTGGATGGCGGACGCTATGACAACCTGGTGCGGCAGATGGCGCGCGTCTCGACGATGCCGGTGATGCTGGCCGAGGCCGGACACGCCGCCGAGGCCGCGCACGTCTATGTGCTGCCCGGCGATGTCGGCATCGGCGTGGAGCAGGACGCGATCGATTTCCGTGCCCATGGCGAACTCGAAACCGCGATCGCGCAGTTGCCGCCACGCGATAGCGCGGTGCTGCTGCTGAGCGGCAGCGACAGCCAATGGGTCAACGCGGCCTGGGCGTTGAACGCGCAGGGCGCCTGGGTCGCCGCGCAGGCGCCGGAAGGCTGCTACGACCCGACCGCGTCGCACGCATTGGCGGCACGCGGCGGAACGCTGGCGACGCCGGTCGAGATGGCCAGGCAACTGGCCGAACGCTGGATCTGAGGAGAATTCCCGCATGGCACATTCGAACGACGAGATCCGTGGCGTATTGGTACAGAGCGGCGATGACCGCCTGCTGTTGCCCAACGCGACGATCGCCGAAGTGCTTTCGCGCGCACCGATCATGCCGATCGAGGGTGCGCCCGCCTGGCTGGCAGGCGCCATCGACTGGCACGGCTGGCGGGTGCCGCTGGTCGCCTTCGCCCGGCTGACCGGACTGGGCGGCGAAACGGCGCAGGCCAACAACAAGATCGTGGTGCTGAAAGCGTTGGGCGGTCGTGCCGAGCTGCCTTACTACGCGCTGCTGACGCCGTCGTTCCCGCGTCTGGTCTCGGTGCCGCGCGACGGGCTGCTGGCCGACGCGACCGAGGAAGAGCTGCCGGCGGGCGTGCAAGTGCGCGTGCTGCTCGGCGACGAGGTCGCGATCCTGCCGGACCTGCAACTGGTCGAGGATCGCATCCACGAGGCGCTGCAGGCGGCCTGAGCGCACACCCGTTCACGCCGTTTCCACCGCGCTGAACTTGCGCTGGCGCGGCGACACGCATTCACGCCCGGTTTGCGGCGGCGGTGACAGCGTGATCGTGCTGCCGAGCGCAGCTTGTCCACCGCGAAACGGGAGGCCGTCATGAAAGCCTGGATCCTTCTTCCCCTTTGGCTGCTGGCCGCGCAGGCCGTTGCCCAGCAGGCATCCCCGCAGCCGGTGCGCACCGAATCCCTGACCGCCTATCACGGCGGCGGCCAGAGCCGTCAGCTGCAGGAGCAGAGCGGCCCGGTCACCGTGCGCTGGGGACAGCCGGAAGCGCTGCCCAACGCCGCCGATTACCGGGTCACCGTGACCGATCTCGATCGCAACGGCGATGGCGTGGTAAGCCGCGACGAAGTGCCGGAGGGCCACGCGCTGGCGAGCGAATTCAAGCTGGTCGATCGCAACCACGACGGCCGCATCAGCGCCGAGGAACTGGCCGCCTGGCGATGAGACGCGTGACTCGCGCCTAGGCGAGATCGCCGAAACGCGCTTGCAAGGCCGCGATCGCGGCCAGTCCGGCGGTTTCCGTGCGCAGGATGCGCGGCCCCAGCCGCATGCCCTGGAATCCGGACGCCAGCAGGATCTCGCGATCACGCGGCGACCAGCCGCCCTCCGGCCCGATGGCGACGACAACGCCGGCGTCGGGCGGCAAGGTCATCGCGGCGAGGGACAGCTCGCCGACCGGATCCAGCAGCAGCCGCAGGTCGGACGCCGCGCACGCCTGCGCCGCCTGCATCAGCCCGGCCGGCGGCGCCAGTTCCGGTACCCGGCCGCGGCCGCTCTGCTCGCAGGCCGACACGATCACGCTGCGCCAGTGCGCCACCCGCTTGTCCAGGCGTTCGGCATCCAGCTTCACCTCGGTGCGCTCGGCGTTCACCGGCTGGAACCGGGCGACGCCGAGTTCGGTCGCCTTCTGCAGGATCAGATCCATCTTCTCGCCGCGGGCGATGCCCTGGATCAGGGTCAACCGCAGTGGCGATTCGCGATCGACCGGCAGCGCGGACAGGATTTCGGCGCGCACCTCGCGCTTGTTCACCTCGACCAGGCGGGCGGCGTAGTCCTGGCCGTCGCCGTTGAACAGCACGCACTCGTCGCCTTCGCGCAGGCGCAGGACCCGGCCGAGATGGTTGGCTGCGGACTCCGGCAGCGTGAAGGTCCGCGCCGGCGCCAGCGGCAGGTCGACGTGGCAACGGGTCAGGCGCATGCGATGGCTTCCTCGATGGCGGCGCGGGTGGTGGCGGCCAGCAGTTCGAGCTGCGCCTCGTCCACGCAATAGGGCGGCATCCAGTACAGCACGTCGCCGAGCGGCCGCAGCACCACGCCGCGGGCCAGCGCCGCGCGGTAGGCGTGCAGGCCGATGCGTCGACCGGATTCGAACGGATGGCGGCGATCGCCGTCGCGGGTCAGCTCGATCGCCAGGATCATGCCGGCCTGGCGCACGTCGGCGACCCAGGGCAATTCCTTCAGCGGCGCGGCCAGCGCCGCCATGCGGCCGGCGGTGGCCCGATTGCGGGCCAGCACGTCATCCTGGGCGAAGATGTCCAGGCTCGCCAGCGCGGCGGCGCAGGCCAGCGGGTTGCCGGTGTAGCTGTGCGAGTGCAGGAAGGCGCGTTCACGGGAATCATCGAGGAACGCGTCGTAGATCGCCTGCGTGGCCAGCACCGCGGCCAGCGGCAGGAAGCCGCCGGTCAGGCCCTTGGACAGGCACAGCAGATCCGGCATGACGCCACTCTGTTCGCTGGCGAACAGGGTGCCGGTGCGACCGAAGCCGACCGCGATCTCGTCGGCGATCAGGAACACGCCGTGCGCATCGCAGAGTTCACGTGCGCGTCGCAGATAATCCGGATGATGCATGCGCATGCCGCCGGCGCACTGCACCCGCGGCTCCAGGATCAACGCGCAGATTTCACCGGGGTGGCGGTCCAGCAGGTCCGCCAAGGCATCGGCCGCGCGCGCGGCGACATCGGCGTCGCTCTCGCCCGGTTCGGCCTGCCAGGCGTCGGGCGAGGGCGTGAACAGCGCTTCGGCGAGCAGCGGCGCATAGATGCGCCGGTACAGCGGAATGTCGCCGACCGCCAGCGCCCCCAGGGTTTCGCCGTGGTAGCCGTTCTCCAGCGCGATGAACTTCGTCCGCCGCGCCTCGCCGCGATTGTGGAAGTAGTGGAAGGCCATCTTCAGGGCGACTTCCACCCCGGCCGAACCGTTGTCGGCATAGAACACTTTCGCCAATGGCGCGCGTCCGGGTTGCCGTGGCGCCAGCGCCAGCAGGCGCTCGGCCAGTTCCACCGCGGGCGGGTGGCTGAAGCCGGCCAGGATCACCTGTTCCAGTTGCCCGGCCTGGCGTGCGATGGCGGCCGCGATGCGCGGTTCGGCATGGCCGAACAGGTTGGTCCACCAACTGCTGACCGCGTCCAGATAGCGCCGTCCGTCCTGGCCGATCAACCAGGCGCCTTCGCCCCGGGCGATGGGAACCAACGGCAAGGTATGGGGATGCTCGCGCATCTGGGTGCACGGATGCCACAGGACCGCGAGATCGCGCGAACGCCAGGCGTCGGCCTCTGCTAGCATTCGGGTTTCATGATTCGTTTCCGCCATCCCGCCATGATATCGGCGTGCCTGCCCTTCCGTCGCCCGGTTCCTGTCCGCGGAGCGCAGCCATGAGCCGGCGCCTGCCGATCATCCACGGCGTGACCGAGCGATCCGGCGGCCCGCTGGAGCGCAACATCGAGGAACTCGATCTGGAGTTCAGCAACGGCGAGCGCCGGCGCTTCCATCGCGTTCGCGCGGAAGGACATGGCGCGGTGGTGGTGGTGCCGCTGATCGACGACGACACCGTGCTGCTGGTGCGCGAGTACGCCGCCGGCGTGCATCGTTACGAGCTGGGCCTGGTCAAGGGTCGCATCGACGCCGGCGAAACGCCGGAACAGGCCGCCGATCGCGAACTCAAGGAAGAAGCCGGCTACGGCGCGCGTCGCGTCGACGTGCTGCGCAGCCTGACCCAGGCGCCCCTGTACATGAGCCACCAGTCCTGGCTGGTGGTCGCACGAGATCTGTATCCGGAGCGCTTGCCCGGAGACGAACCCGAGGAGTTGGAAGTAGTGCCGTGGAAGCTTGATGCCCTCGACCAGCTGATGCTGCGCGAGGATTTTTCGGAAGGTCGTTCGCTGGCCGCGTTGTTCATCGCCCGCGAATGGCTGCGTACCTCGGCATGAGCCGGATGACCTCGGACCTGCACGAAGCCGTACTCGTCATCGCCCGCGAAGCTGGCGAGGCGATCATGGCGGTGTACGAACAGGGCTTCGACGTCACCCGCAAGGCCGACGACAGCCCGCTGACCGCGGCCGACCTGGCTGCACACCGGGTGATCTCGGAGGGCCTGCGCCGGCTGACGCCGGAATGGCCGGTGCTGTCGGAGGAAGCGGCCGACATCCCCTGGCAGACCCGCTGCGCCTGGCCGACCTACTGGCTGGTGGATCCGCTGGACGGCACCCGCGAGTTCATCAAGCGCAATGGCGAGTTCACCGTCAACATCGCGCTGATCGAACAGCACATCCCGATCTTCGGTGTGGTGCAGGCGCCGGTCACCGGCGAGATCTGGCATGCCGAACGCGGCCGCCACGCATATCGGCGGCGCGGCCAGGTGGACGAACAGTTGCGCAGCCGCGCGCCGGCCAAGGCGCCGCTGCGGGTGGCCGCCAGCCGCTCGCACCGCGACGCGCGCACCGAATCGGTGCTGGCGCGGATGGGCGACATCGAACTGGTGGGGCTGGGTTCGTCGCTGAAGTTCTGCCGCATCGCCGAAGGCACGCTGGACGTGTATCCGCGCTTCGGGCCGACCTCGGAATGGGATACCGCCGCCGCGCAGTGCGTGTTGGAAGCCGCTGGCGGCGCGCTGCTGGCGCCGGATGGACGCGCTTTCCGCTACAACCGCCGCGAGACCCTGCTCAATGGCGATTTCATCGCCCTGGGCGATCCCGCGCTGCCGTGGCGCGAATGGCTGGAGGACGGCGCCGTTGAACAGACCGCCTGATCCGCGCGACATCCGCGAACTGCTCGACATCATGGCGCGCTTGCGCAATCCCGACGGCGGTTGCCCGTGGGATCTGGAGCAGGACTTCTCCACCATCGCGCCGTACACGATCGAGGAAGCGTACGAAGTCGCCGACGCGATCGACCGTGGCGATCTGGAGGATCTGAAGGACGAACTGGGCGACTTGCTGCTGCAGGTCGTGTTCCATGCGCAAATGGCGAAGGAGCAGGGCGCGTTCGCGTTCCCGGACGTGGTCGCGGCGATCTGCGACAAGATGATCCGGCGCCATCCTCACGTGTTCGGCGAAGCCAGTTTCGAGGATGCCGAAGCGCAGACCCGCAACTGGGAAGCGATCAAGCAGGCCGAGCGCGCCGCCGCCGGCAACGCCGACACGTCCGCGCTGGCCGGCATTTCGCGCGGATTGCCGGAGTGGCAGCGCGCGGTGAAATTGCAGTCGCGCGCGGCGCGGGTCGGTTTCGACTGGCCCGGCCCGGCGCCGGTGATTGTCAAGCTTCACGAGGAAATCGGCGAAGTGCAGGCCGAGCTGGCGCAGGGCGATGTCGTGTCCAACCATGATCGGCTTGAGGACGAGATCGGCGACCTGCTGTTCGTCGCCGCCAACCTCGCGCGCCATGCCAAGGTCGACCCGGGCGCCGCGCTGCGTCGCGCCAACCTCAAGTTCGAACGCCGCTTCCGGGCGATGGAAGCCATCGCGGGCGAGCGCGGCGAGGCAATGAAGGATCTCCCGCTGGAGCGGCAGGAAGCGCTCTGGCAGCAGGCCAAGCAGCGCGAGCGGGGCACGCCGGAGTGAGTTTTCGTATCGGTGCCGGCGAAGGAGGGGACACATGAAGACCCTGCTGCTGTTCGTCATCACCGCGCTGGCGGAAATCCTCGGCTGCTATCTGCCGTACCTGTGGCTGCGCAAGGGCGGCAGCGCCTGGCTGCTGGTGCCCGCGGCCGCCAGCCTGGCCCTGTTCGCCTGGTTGCTGACCCTGCACCCCACTGCCTCCGGTCGCGTCTACGCGGCCTACGGCGGCGTCTACGTCACCATCGCGATTGGCTGGCTGTGGGCGGTCGACGCGGTCAAGCCGACGCGCTGGGATCTGCTGGGCGCGGGGCTGTGCCTGCTCGGCATGGCGGTGATCATGTTCGCGCCGCGGACGGGCTGAATTCCAGCGCGGCGTTGCGCCGGCCACCGCGCGGCGCCATCATCTCCGGCGATCGCCGCGCACCGGGGCGCACCAGGGTCGGGAGAGCGAACCATGGGCCGTTTCGCCAGTTTCCGCGAGTTCTATCCGTTCTATCTGAGCGAGCACAGCAACCGCACTTCGCGGCGGCTGCACTTCGTCGGCAGCTGCGGCGTGCTGCTGCTGGTCGCCTGGGCGTTCGCCTCGGGCAACTTCTGGTGGTTGCTGGCCGCGCTGTTCTGCGGCTACGGTTTCGCTTGGGTGGGGCATTTCTTTTTCGAGAAGAACCGCCCGGCCACCTTCCGCCATCCGTTCTATTCCTTCGCCGGCGACTGGGTAATGTTCAAGGACATCCTGACCGGCAGGATTCGCTTCTGAGCCTGCGCGCTCAGGCCACCTCGGCCAGGCCGCGCTCCCGGTGGGGGGCGAACAGGCGGCGGCCGATATCGAAGGCGGTCGCCAGATGCCGCGCGGGCGCTTCGTCTCCCAGCGGCGCCAGCAATTCGGACGTGGACACCCGCGCGCCGCAGTACTCGAAGATGCCGTGATCGATCTGGGTGCGCATGGCGCCAAAGTAGCCGTGGCGCGCATAGGTCCGCATGTCGGCGCCGCCGATCGCCAACAGGTGCACGCTCAGCCGGCCCAGCCTGCGCTCGTCGCGCCCCTCCCTTTCCTGGTAGGCCCAGCCCTGCGAGAACACCCGGTCGATCCAGCCCTTGAGCAGGCCGGGCATCGACCACCAGTAGACCGGGTACACCAGGGCCAGCGCATCGGCGCGATCGATGCGCGCCTGCTCTGCCAGCACGTCGGCGTCGGCCGGTCCCTGCTGGAGGAAACGGGCGATATCCGTCGCGGTGAAGCGGGGATCGAAGCCTTCCCTGGCCAGGTCGGCGATCTCGGCGGTGTGCCCGGCATCCTCCACGCCATCGGCCAGCCGGCCGGCCACGGCATGGGTGAACGATTGGGACAACGGATGGGCGGTGACGATCAGGGCATGCACGGCGAACTCCGGGAGTGGACGGGGTATATACTTCGAGTAACTTACGAAACGTAACTTACTTTTGGTATATAACGATGTCAAGCCGCCGGAAAGCCACCCGGGAGATTCCCGCCGCCGACACGCCCGCCCCGCGCCGGCGGCTCGCGCGCGAAGATCGCTACCGGCAACTGCTCGATGCCTCCTGGCGCCTGATCGGCGAAGAGGGCACCGAGGCCCTGTCGCTGGGACGCCTGGCGGAAGCGGCCGGCGTGACCAAGCCGGTCGTGTACGACCACTTCGGCACCCGTGCCGGCCTGCTGGCCGCGCTCTACCAGGATTTTGATTCGCGCCAATCAGCGCTGATGGACGAGGCGCTCCGCCACGGGGCCGAAGACCTGCCCGCGCGCGCGCACATCATCGCGTCCTGTTTCGTGGACTGCGTGCTGTCGCAGGGGCGCGAGATTCCGGGCGTGGTCGCCGCGTTGACGGGTTCGCCGGAAATGGAGCGGATCAAGCGCGAGTACCAGGGCGCCTTCATGGCCAAATGCCATGGTCTGCTGGCGCCGTTCGCGCCACGTCGCGCGCTGCCGGCGGCCAGTCTTTGGGCCTTGCTGGGCGCGGCGGAATCGCTGTCCTACGCGGCGGCGGCGGGCGCCATCGACGCGGCGCAGGCGCGGCATGCGCTGGCCGACCTGGTCATCGCGATCGTGCAGCGCGGCGAAGGCGTGCCGGCCTAGCGTCCCGGCTTACTCGTAGAACATCAGGAACGCGGCGCCGACGATCAGCGCGAACGCGGCGTAGTGGTTCCACTTCAGCGGTTGGCCCAGGTACCAGGTGGAGAAGCCGGCGAACACCACCAGGGTCAGGATTTCCTGGATGGTCTTCAGCTGCACCACCGAGTAGACGGTGCTGCCCAGGCGGTTGGCCGGCACCATCAGGGTGTACTCGAAAAAGGCGATGCCCCAGCTGGCGAAGATGGCCAGCAGCAGCGGTGCGCTGCGGTACTTGAGATGCCCGTACCAGGCGAAGGTCATGAAGACGTTGGAGCCGAGCAGCAGCAGCAGGGGCAGGATGCGGGCGAGCATGGGAGGGAGTCGGCGGGAGGACGCGCAAGCCTAGCTTCACTGGCGGCTGAATGGCAGGGTTTCCCTTCACGTGACCTCAACCTGGGGCCGGGTAGCTTCACAAACCTGAAGCACAGGAGCCTCATATGCGCCATTCACAGGAAACCGCGGGACTGGTCCTGGTTGTCGAAGACAACCGCAACATTTCGGAAATGGTCGGCGAGTATCTGGAAGGTCGGGGATTCGAGGTCGATTACGCCTCGGACGGACTGGACGGCTACCGGCTGGCCACCGAGAACAGCTACGACGTGGTCGTGCTGGATCTGATGCTGCCGCGCATGGACGGCATGGAGGTCTGCAAGAAGCTGCGCAATGAAGCGCGCAAGTCCACGCCGGTGTTGATGCTGACCGCCCGAGACACCCTGGACGACAAGCTGACCGGGCTCAGTTCCGGCGCCGACGACTACCTGACCAAGCCTTTCGCCATCCAGGAACTGGAAGCGCGCCTGCGCGCGCTGATCCGGCGCGAGCGCAGGCAGGTCGGCGCCGAAGTACTGAAGGTCGCCGATCTGGTGCTCGACCCGGTGAGCATGCGCGCGACCCGCGGTGGCAACGAGCTGATGCTGTCGCCGATCGGCCTGCGCTTGCTGACCATCCTGATGCGCGAATCGCCGCGGGTGGTCACCCGGCAGGAAATCGAGCGCGAAATCTGGGGCAACGGGTTGCCGGACTCGGACACCCTGCGCAGCCACCTCTACAACCTGCGCAAGGTGATCGACAAGCCGTTCGACAAGCCGCTGCTGCATACCGTCCAGAGCGCCGGCTATCGGATCGCGGACATCGGCTGAGGGCCACGGCATAATCCGGCCGGGGAGGGGAGCCGTCATGCCGCAGGGGTTGCCGCGAAAGCTACGCATTGCCTTCATCCTGCAGGCGGTGATGGTGAGCCTGGCGATCGTGCTGGGCGTCTACCTGATCTCGGCGGTCATCAAGCACAGCCTGATGAACACCGCCCTGCAGGAGGAGGCGACCCATTTCTGGGAGCTGTACGACGCCTCCACCGCGCAGCCACCGCCGAACACGCACAACCTGCGCGGCTACCTGGTGGTCAAGGGCCACTCCAATCTGGTGCTGCCGGACAACCTGCGCGGCCTCAAGCCCGGTTTCCACGAGCTCAAGGACGACGACATGCTGGTGCTGGTGGACGAGCAGCCCGCCGGTCGGCTGTACCTGGTGTTCCTGCGTTCGCAGGCCGAACGGCTGGCGTTCTACTTCGGCACCCTGCCGATCATCCTGACCCTGATCGCCATCTACGTGGTGTCGTGGCTGACCTACCGGGCGTCCAAGCGGCTGGTGTCACCGGTCAGCTGGCTGGCGCGGCAGGTGGCCGAATGGGATCCGCGACGGCCCGACGTCAGCGGGCTGGCGCCGGATCGCCTGCCGGCCGAGGTGCAGGGCGAGGCCCGACAACTCGCGTCGGCGCTGCACGGCCTGGCCCAGCGCGTGGCCTCGCACGTGGCGCGCGAGCGCGACTTCACCCGCGACGCCAGCCATGAGCTGCGCACCCCGCTGACCGTGATCCGGGTCGCCAGCGATATGGCCATGGCCGAGGAGGCCTCGCCGCGGGTGGTGCGTTCACTGCAACGCATCCAGCGCGCCGGCCGCGACATGGAAGCGGTGATCGATGCCTTCCTGATCCTCGCCCGCGAGGCCGAGGTCGAGCCGCAACGCGAGGATTTCGATGTCGCCGACATCGTGCTGGACGAAGCCGAGAATGCGCGCGCGCTGTTGATCGGCAAGCCGGTCGACCTGGAGGTCACCTGCGTGGCCAAGCCCCGCCTGCACGCACCGCCGCGGGTATTCCAGGTGGTGGTCAGCAACCTGCTGCGCAACGCGTGCAGCTACACGGACACCGGCCGTATCGACGTGCTGGTCGAGGCCGACCGGGTGATCGTCAAGGACACCGGCATCGGCATGTCCGCCGAATCGATGGAGCGGGTGTTCGAGCCGTTCTATCGCGCCGATCCATCCCGTCCGCGCGGGAGCGGGCTGGGCCTGTCGATCGTCAGCCGGCTGTGCGACCGGTTTGGCTGGAAGATCGAGTTCGAGAGTGAACTGGGCAAGGGCACGGCCGCGACCATCCGCTTCACCTGAGCATCTCCACCTGAGCATCCACGGGAAGGGAAAAATGAGCGGCAGCCCAACGGGCGCGGCCGCCGTCCATGCGCTGTCAACCGCCGTGCCCGGCGTGCGTTAATGGGCCCATACCTCTCCACCGACATTGCCGACTTGCCCGCATGAGCCAGCCGTCCCGCCGTCGTTCCGCGCTGATTTCCCGTATCGTCCTCGGCATCGCCGTCCTCGCCATCCTCGGCGCGGGCGTCTGGTACTGGAAGGGACGCCAGGCCAAGGCCGAGGAGGGCGCCTACCGCACCGCCCAGGTCGAGCGGGGCAACATCCGGGTGGCGATCTCGGCCACCGGTACCCTGAGCGCCATCTCCACCGTCACCGTCGGCAGCCAGATTTCGGGCCAGGTGACCGACGTGCTGGTGGACTACAACAGCCCGGTGAAGAAGGGTGACGTGCTCGCCCGCATCGACCCCAAGACCTACGAGGCCCAGATCGAACAGGGCACCGCGCAGATCGCCGCCGCGCGCGCTTCGCTGGCGCAGGCCCAGGCGACCCTGCGCAACGCCGAGCTGGACTACCGCCGCAAGGCCGATCTCGGCCAGCAGAAGCTGGTGGCGCAGAGCGACGTGGATCTGGCGCGCGCCGCGCTCGACCAGGCCCGCGCGCAACTCAACTCCGCCCAGGCGCAGATCCGCCAGCAGACCGCCTCCACCCAGACCACCCGGGTCAACCTGGAACGCACGGTAATCCGCTCGCCCGTCGATGGCGTGGTGCTGACCCGCAGCATCGAGCCGGGCCAGACCGTGGCCGCCAGCCTGCAGGCGCCGGAGCTGTTCACCATCGCCGAGGATCTGCGCAAGATGAAGATCGAACTGGCGGTGGACGAGGCTGACATCGGCCAGGTCAAGGTCGGGCAGACCGTGTCCTTCAGCGTCGACGCCTTTCCGGATCGCCAGTTCAAGGGCCTGGTCGAACAGGTGCGCCTGGCCGCCACCACCACCAACAACGTGGTGACCTATCCGGTGGTCGTGACCGTGGACAACGCCGACGAGATCCTGCTGCCGGGCCTGACCGTCAACGCCGAGATCGAGGTCAGCAAGCGCGACAACGTGCTCAAGGTGTCCAACGCGGCGCTGCGCTACAAACCCACCACCGAGGATGAGCAGGCGCAGGGCGCCCCGCAGATGGCGCAGGTTCGTGGCGGTGGCGTCACCGAGGAAATGGAGCGTATCGCCGGCAGCCTGCAACTGAAGCCCGAACAGCGCGCCGCGTTCGACGCGGCGGTGAAGGCGGTACGCGATCGGCAGGCCGCGCGGATGGCCCAGGCCCAGCAGGATGGCGGCAACCGCCTGTTCGCCGGCGGGCCCGGTGGGGGCCCGCGCATGGTGACCAGCGGCGGCAACGGCGGCGCGATGCAGGCGCAGCAGCGCCAGCGCATGGCCGAACGCTTCCAGCAGGACTTCGCCGCGTTCCGCGCCAGCCTGGAGCCCGCACAGCAGCAGCGCTGGGACAACGAACTCAAGGCGCTGCTGTCGGCCAAGCGCGCGCCGCTGTACAAGCTGGTGGCTGGCAAGCCGGAACGGATCATGGTGCGGCTGGGCGCCAGCGACGGCAGCGCGACCGAGGTCGCGGGCAACCTGAAGGCCGGTGATCAGGTCATCGTCGGCGAGCGCGCCAAGGAATGAGTGCCATGAATACGTCCGCCGGCGAGGTGCCGGTGATCCAGACGCGGGCGTTGAGCAAGGTGTACTCGCCCGGCACCGAGGCCGAGGTGGTCGCGCTCAAGGGCGTGGACGTGCGCATCGGCCGGGGCGATTTCGTCGCCATCATGGGACCGTCTGGCTCCGGCAAGTCGACCCTGATGAACCTGATCGGTTGCCTGGACACGCCTTCTTCCGGCACCTACCACTGCGACGGCGTCGACGTGGCGACGCTGGACGCGGAGGAACTGGCGGTGCTGCGCCGGGACAAGATCGGTTTCGTGTTCCAGGGCTTCAACCTGCTGCCGCGGATGAACGCGCTGGAGAACGTCGCGATGCCGCTGGGTTATGCGCAGGTGCCTCCGCACGAGCGCACCGAACGCGCGCGCAAGGCGCTGGCGGCCGTGGGCCTGGCCGAGCGCGGCGGCCATCGGCCCAGCGAACTGTCGGGCGGCCAGCAGCAGCGCGTGGCGATTGCACGCGCGCTGATCAACGAACCACCGATCATCCTGGCCGACGAGCCCACCGGTGCGCTCGACAGCCGCACCGGCGAGGAAATCCTGGCGCTGTTCAAGCGCCTGCGCGACGAAGGCCACACGGTCATCCTGATCACCCACGACGCCGATGTGGCCGCCCACGCCGATCGCATCCTGGTCATGCGCGACGGCGAGTTGCATGAGGAGCCGGGATTCGGGAAACGGGATTCGGGATTGGGGGAAAGCAGCCCATGAACTTCACCGATATTCTGCGCACCGCGATCTTCGCCTTGCGTGGCAACTGGATGCGCAGCGCGCTGACCTCGCTGGGCGTGATCATCGGCATCGCCGCGGTCATTGTGATGGTTTCGGTCGGCCAGGGCACCCAGGCGGAAATCGACAAGCTGGTGTCCGGCCTGGGCTCGCAGCGACTGGACATCAACCCGGGTGCCGGACGCAGTGGTGGCGGCGTGCGCATGAGCGGGAGCAGCTTCTTCACCCTGCGCGAGGGCGACGTCGACGCCATCCGCAACGAAATCCCGGAGGTGCAGTACGTCGCCGGCGCGCTGCGCGGCAGCAGCCAGGTCGTGTATGCCGAGAACAACTGGTCGAGCAGTTGGCAGGGTGTGCAGCCGGACTACTTCGACATCAACAGCTGGACAATCGCCAACGGTGACGGTTTCGATGCGCAGGACTACAGCGGCGCCGGCAAGGTGGTGATCCTGGGCGAGACCGTGCGTCGCGAACTGTTCGGCGAGGAAACCGGCATCGGCCAGACCGTGCGCATCGGCCGGGTGCCATTCACCGTGGTCGGCACGCTGGCGCCGAAGGGGCAGGGTGGTTTCGGCCAGGACCAGGACGACGTGATGATGGTGCCGCTGGAAACCGCGCGCCGCCGGCTGATGGGCTCGATGGGCCTGCCGCCCAGCGCGGTGATGCAGATCGCGCTGACCGTGGCCGACGCCAAGGACCTGGGCTACGTGCAGGGCGAGGTCGAGGCTTTGCTGCGCCAGCGGCACAAGATCGCGCCGGGCGAGGATGACGACTTCAACGTCCGCAACATTTCCGAAATCGTCGCCACGCGCACCGCCACCACCCGCCTGATGTCGCTGCTGCTGGGTGCGGTCGCGACCATCTCGCTGATCGTCGGCGGCATCGGCATCATGAACATCATGCTGGTGTCGGTGACCGAGCGCATCCGCGAGATCGGCCTGCGCATGGCGGTCGGCGCCGGACCGAGCGACGTGCGCAGGCAGTTCCTGGCCGAGGCCATGCTGATCTCGCTGATCGGTGGCGTGCTCGGCATCGCCATCGGCATCGTCGGCGCGCTGCTGGTGGGCAAGTTCAGCGAGCTGCCGGTGGCGTTGAACGGGCAGGTCATCGGCCTGGCCGCGGGCTTCTCGGTGGCCACCGGCCTGTTCTTCGGCTACTACCCGGCACGCAAGGCGTCCCAGCTGGATCCGATCGAGGCGCTGCGCTCGCAGTAGGCCGGCTCCGCCGGCCACGCTTCTGCGGCATCATCGGCGGATGGATCTGGAGACCTATCGCGAATTGCGTTCGCAGGCGCGCCGGCTGGCGCGCTCCGCCGCCGACGCCGAGGATCTGGTGCAGGACACTCTGGCCGCGGCCCTGGCCGCCGGCCGCGCCGATGCACCCTGGCTGGCCGGGACGATGCGCAACCTGGCCGCGATGCAGGCGCGCACTGCGGTGCGCCGCCGTCGCCGCGAGGCGCTGGTCGCGGACGACGACCCGTCCGGGGAAGCGACGGCCGGGATGGAATCCCCGGCGGTTCCCGGATGGCTGCACGCCTGGCCCGCCAGCCTGCGGCGGGTGGCCGTGCTGGCGTTGCATGGCCTGTCGGCCGATGAAATCCGCTGGATCCTGGCGCTGTCGCCCGAGGCGTTCCGCCAGCGGCTCAGCCGCATCCGCAAGGCGCTCGGCGAACTGCCGCCCGCCGCGCGCGCGGAGAGCCTGGCCATGGCCTACGTGCGCGATCCGGCGCGCAGTGTGGATCTCCAGTTCGGTCTGATCCGCCGCGGGCTCCGGGCCGCGCTCGGCGGCGGCGCCGGACTGGCCACCCATGATGTCGACGGCCACCTGCTGGTGATCCGCCGTCCCGGTCACACCTGGCGTCCCGGCGGCAACGGATAGACGGGACCACAAACAACCACAAGGAGGACTCCCATGCTTTCCCAATGCAAGGTCGGCGCCATCGTCTTTTTCGTCAGTGATCTGGCCCGCTCGGTCGCTTTCTACCGCGACACCCTCGGCCTGCCGGTCAACGCGATCGACGGCCATGACGGCCCGTTCGCGCTGGCCGAGGTCGGTGAGCTGACCCTGGTGTTCATCGTCCAGGCGGTCCGCCCCGGCGAATCGCCGGTGGTGGTGTTCAGCCTGGACGGCGGCATCGACGACTACGCCGAGGCGCTGGCCGGGCGCGGCGTGGAGATCGTCGTGCCGGTCAGCGAGTCGCCGGACGGCGGACTGTCGCTGGACTTCGTCGATCCGGATCGTAATGTGCTGAGCCTGCACCAGGATGCAGGCCTGGCGCGCCGGAAATAATCCGGGGCACGAGCCTGTCGATGCGACGCCGCCCGCGGATCCTGCATCCGCGGGCGCGTCGTGCATGCATCAGGTGGATGCCTGCTGTTGCGACCAGGCTTCCATCCGCCGCTGCATTTCTTCCGGCGCGACGTCCTCGACATGGGTCGACAGCGACCACTTGTGTCCGAACGGGTCCACGACCGAACCGATGCGGTCGCCCCAGAATTCCTGCTTGACCGGACGGTCGGCGCGGGCGCCGGCCTTGACCGCGCGCGCATAGGCGGCGTCGGCGTCCTCGACGTAGATCATGAAACTCGAGGTCGCGCCGCCGCGGGTGTTCGGCGACAAGGCGTTCATGTCCGGCCATTCGTCGGACAGCATCAGCACGGTGTCGCCGATGCGGGTTTCGGCATGGCCGATGCGGTCGCCCATCGGCAGCCGGTACATTTCCTCGGCGCCGAAGGCGTCGCGGTAGAAATCCAGCGCCTTGGCGGCGTCGTCGACGATCAGGTAGGAAGTGACGCTGTGGTAGCCCTGCGGCCGGTACGAGGTGGTAGCCATGGAGGGGTCTCCTCTGCGGGAGGCCGACGCTACGCCTGCCGGAGTTATGTCCCCGTCTAGAAAAAGCCGCTGTCCGGAAAACGGGAAGGGGCCGTGCGCCCGAGGCTCAGTTCACGTAGGGAGCCAGCAGCTCGCGCCAGATCGCGTAACCGGCCGGATTCATGTGCAGCCGGTCGGCCAGGAACAGGTCCTCGCGCGGCTTGCCGTCCGCGTCCAGCATCGGCGTGAACACGTCGATGTAAACGAAGTCGTGACGCGTGGATTCGGCCTTGATCAGCGCGTTGGCCTCGCGTTGCGCGTCGAGCAGGTGCGCGCGGGACGGGCTCGGCTTGGTGGAGATGTAGACCAGGCGCGTCTTCGGCAGCTTGCGATGGATGAGTTCGGCGAAAGCGACGAAGTCGTCGTGCAATTGCCGTGGCGTGCGCCCGCTGGCGAGGTCGTTGTCGCCCGCGTACAGCACCACCGTTCCCGGCTTGTAGGGCAGCACGATGTGCGGTGCGTACCAGGTGCTGTCGCGGATTTCCGAGCCGCCAAAACCGCGATTGATGACCGTGGCGTCGGGGAAATCCCGGGCCAGCGATTCCCACATCCGGATCGAGGAACTGCCGACGAACAGCACCGCGTTCTGCGGCGGGGGATGGCTGGCGTCCTCGGCGGCGAACCGCTGCATGTCCTTCTCCCACTCCGCGTTGGAGACCTCGGCAGGGATGGCCGGCGCCCGCTTCGGGCCGGAACCGTCGGACCAGGTGGCGCAAGCGGAGAGCGCCAGCAGGGCCGGCAACAGCAGGCAGGCCAGGCGGTGCGCGGGCAGCGGGAAACGGGACATCGGCGCGGGTCTCCGGGACGGGAAGAGGGGCCAGTGAACCAGCCGGGACCACCAAAGGCAAACCGATACGCGCCGGGAAGGTCTCCCGATATGGCAAGATCGGGGTTCTCACGGACCCTCCGCACTCCATGCCCGCTGCCGCGACGCCCCGCCTTCCGCATTGCCCGCCCGCCCGTATCGCGGGCTGACCGGAGATCCAGGAATGGCGGACGAAATCGGACACATGCCCCGGGGTCCCGGGCGCATCCTCAAGGCGGCGATCTGGTCGATGCAGGGATTGCGCGCGGCCTGGCTGCACGAATCCTCGTTCCGGCTGGAGGTCTACCTGCTGATCGTGCTGGCGCCGCTGGCCTTGTGGCTGGGCGACACCGCGGTGGAGCGGGTGCTGTTGATCGGCAGTTGCCTGCTGGTGCTGGCGGCCGAACTGCTGAACTCGGCGATCGAGGCGGTCATCGAGCGCTACGGGCCCGAGCACCACGAACTGGCCGGACGCGCCAAGGACATGGGTTCGGCGGCGGTGTTCGTGCTGATGATGAACGTATTGCTGTGCTGGGGCCTGATTCTCTGGCCCCGCCTGTCCGAACTTTTCTCCTGATATAGCAAGGTTGCAAATCGAATGAGTCTCGAGTTCCTGGCCGACCCCAACGTCTGGCTGACCCTGGTGACGCTGAGCGCGCTGGAAATCGTGCTGGGCATCGACAATCTGGTGTTCATCTCGATCGCGGTGAGCAAGCTTCCGGCCCACCAGCGCCCGACCGCCCGCCGCTTCGGCATCGCGGTGGCCTGCATCACCCGGATCGCGCTGCTGGTGTCGCTGGCGTTCCTGGCGCGCATGCAGAACGACCTGTTCACCGTCGCCGGCATGGGCATCTCCATCCGCGATCTGGTGCTGATCCTGGGCGGCATCTTCCTGCTGGTGAAGGGCGGCATGGAGATCAAGGAACTGATCACCGGCGGCGAGGACGAGGACCCGTCCACCACCAAGGCTTCGGCGGTGTTTGGCCTGGTCATCGCCCAGATCGCGATCATCGACATCGTGTTCTCGCTGGACTCGGTCATCACCGCGGTCGGCATGGCCCAGCACATTCCGATCATGGTCGCGGCGATCCTGCTGGCGGTGGCGGTGATGCTGCTGGCGGCCAATCCGCTGGGCCGCTTCATCGACGCCAACCCGACCATCAAGATGCTGGCGCTGGCGTTCATCGTGCTGATCGGCGTGGTGCTGATCCTGGATGGCCTGGAAATCCACGTGCCCAAGCCGTACGTGTACTTCGCGATGGGCTTCTCGGTGATGGTCGAGTGGCTGAACCTGATGATGCGCCGCCGCGCCGCGCAGAAGCACATCCCGGGCGCCGGCAACTGGTAAGCCGCCGCTGGCGTTTCCGTCTCCCCGACGCCCGGCTTCCGCCGGGCGTCGGCGTTTGGGGATAGCTGACGGGGCGGCAACGGTGGTGCCGCCGCCGCGCCGGCGCGGTTGCATCCTTCACCGGCGGATGCTGCAATGCCGCCGTCCCTGCCGAAGGAGTGGTGTCATGCGCCTGTTCGTCCGTTCGCTCGCACTGGTCGCCCTGGCGGCCCTGCTGTCCGGTTGTGGCTACAACTCGATCCAGCAGAAGGATGAAGCGGTCAAGGCCGGCTGGTCGGAAGTGCTCAACCAGTACAAGCGCCGCGCCGATCTGATTCCCAACCTGGTCAAGACCGTGCAGGGCTACGCCCAGCAGGAACGGCAGGTGCTGACCGACGTCACCAACGCGCGCGCGCGGGTCGGCCAGATCCAGGTCAACGCCGACGATGCCGCCTCGCTGCAGCAGTTCCAGCAGGCGCAGGGCGAACTGTCCAGCGCGCTGTCGCGCCTGCTGGTGGTCACCGAGAACTACCCGAACCTGAAGTCGGATCAGTCCTTCCGCGATCTGCAGGCGCAACTGGAAGGCACCGAGAACCGCATCACCGTCGCGCGCGGCCGGTATATCCAGACCGTGCAGGACTACAACACCTTCATCCGCTCGTTCCCGCAGGTGATCACCGCCAAGATCTTCGGCTACAAGGAAAAGCCGAACTTCACGGTGGAGAACGAGGCGCAGATCCAGCAGGCACCGCAGGTCGACTTCGGCACGCCGGCGCCGGCGCCGCAGGCGCCGCAGCCGGCCCAGCCGCCGGGTCCGGAGCCCGCGCCCGCGCCGGCCAACTGACCGACCGCGAACGCGCCGATGCTGCGCCGCGCGCTGTCCGGGCTGCTGTTGTGGTGCTGCCTGCTGCTGCCGGCGGCGGCCCAGCAGCTGGCGGCCATTCCCGCCCTGGACTCGCCGGTGGTGGATACCACCGGCACCCTGGATGCCGCGCAGAAGCAGCAGCTGGAGCAGCAGGCACTGGCCCTGCAGCAGCGCAAGGGCAGCCAGCTGCAGGTACTGATCGTGCCGAGCACCGAGCCGGAGAGCATCGAGCAGTACACCCTGCGCGTGTTCGAGCAATGGAAGCTGGGACGCAAGGGCGTGGACGACGGCGTGCTGCTGCTGGTCGCCAAGAACGACCGGCGCGTGCGCATCGAACCCGGCTATGGCCTGGAAGGCGCGATTCCCGACGCCATCGCCAACCGGGTCATCCAGGAATACCTGGTGCCGAAATTCCGTGGCGGCGACTACGGCGGCGGCATCACCGACGCGACCGCGGTGCTGGTCAAGCTCATCGACGGCGAGGCACTGCCGGCGCCGGTCAGCGACCACCGGCCGGAGCGTTCGCGTGGCGGCGACTGGCTGTTCGCGCTGTTCGCCGCCTTCATCATCGCCAGCATCGTGCGTGGCGTGTTCGGGCGTGCACCCGCCGGCATCCGCGGGTTGTTCACCGCCGGTGCCGCCGGCGGCACCGCATTCCTGCTGTCCTCGCTGATTCCCGTGGCCGGCATCGCCGGCGTGTTCGGCCTGATCTACGGCCTGCTGTCGGTTTCCACCGGTGGCCGTTATGCCCGCCATCGCGATTGGGGTGGGTGGGGCGGTGGCGGCGGCTGGGGGGGCGGAGGAGGTTTCGGCGGCGGCGGTGGCTTCGGAGGAGGCGGCTGGGGCGGTGGCGGCGGCATGTCCGGAGGCGGTGGCGCCTCGGGGAGCTGGTGATGCGACTGCTGCGCCATCTATTCCCGCCTTCCGCGCGCCGCTTGTTCCCGGCCGACAGCCTGCAGCGCATCGCCGACGCCATCCACCAGGGCGAACAGCGCCATCGCGGCGAAGTGATGTTCGCGGTGGAGGCGGATCTGCCCCTGCTTGCGGTGGTGCGTGGCATGCCGGCCCGCGCGCGCGCGCTGGAAGCGTTCGCGCGCCTGCGCACCTGGGACACGGAAGCCAACAACGGCGTGCTGATCTACCTGCTGCTGGCCGATCACCGCATCGAGATCGTCGCCGACCGCGGGCTGCGCGGCCGGGTCAGCGACGAGCAATGGCGCGGTGTCTGCCAGCTGATGGAAGAGCGTCTGCGCGCCGGTGAAGCCGAAGCCGCGGTGATCCGCGGCATCACCGCGGTGTCGGACCTGCTGGCGGCGTTCTTTCCGCAGGACGGCAGCCAGCGGGATGAGGACGAACTGCCCAACCAGCCGCACGTCTTCTGAGCCGGCACCGGAACGCGAGTCCGGCCGCAAGCCTTGCCGCCGGCTGTCCCCGGGGCGGGACGGACGGCGCAAGCCAACCCTGCTGGGGCAAAATAGGGCATTCCCTGCCGGTCCCCGAGGCGCATGATCTACCTTCACCAGATTGACCCGATTGCCCTGTCGCTGGGGCCGCTGAAGCTGCATTGGTACGGCCTGATGTACCTGCTGGGTTTCATCGCGGCGTGGTGGCTGGGCCAGCGGCGGGTGCGGGCAGGCCGGTTGCCGGGCGTGGACGCCAACGGATTCTCGGATCTGCTGTTCTACGCGATGATCGGCGTGGTGCTGGGCGGGCGCCTGGGTTACATCCTGTTCTATGGCCTGGAAGGGTTCCTCGCCAATCCGCTGTCCATCTTCAAGGTCTGGGAAGGTGGCATGAGTTTCCACGGTGGCCTGCTCGGCGTGATGACCGCCGCGCTGTGGTGGTCGCGCCGCCAGCGCATGCACTTCTTCGACACCATGGACTTCGTTGCTCCGCTGGTGCCGCTGGGGCTGGGGTTCGGCCGGATCGGCAACTTCATCGGCGCCGAGCTGTGGGGCAAGTACACGAAGGCGGATTGGGGCGTGATCTTCCCGACCGATCCGGCATTGAAGGACTTCAGCGCCGCGCAGTTGCAGGCGCAGTACGCGGCCGGCGCGCTGGATCAGTTCGCGCGCCACCCTTCGCAGCTGTACCAGGCGTTCCTCGAAGGACTGGTGATGTTCGCCGCGCTGTGGTGGTTCTCCCGCCAGCCGCGGCCGCGCTACGCGGTCTCCGGCCTGTTCGCGCTGCTGTATGGCGTGTTCCGCTTCCTGGTCGAATTCGTGCGGGTGCCGGACGAGCAGCTCCAGTACCTGGCCTTCGGCTGGCTGACCATGGGCCAGCTGCTGAGCGTGCCGCTGATCCTGCTGGGTTTGTACCTGCTGTGGCTGTCGCGCCGCTCGCCCGTCCTGCAACCCGTCGTTCCGGCCAAGGAATCCGCATGAAGCCCTATCTCGATCTGTTGCGCCACGTGCTGGAGCAGGGCGCCGAGAAATCCGATCGCACCGGCACCGGCACGCGCAGCGTGTTCGGCTGGCAGATGCGCTTCGATCTCGCCGAGGGCTTCCCGCTGGTCACCACCAAGAAGCTGCACCTGCGTTCGATCATCCATGAGCTGCTGTGGTTCCTGAAAGGCGAGACCAACATCGCCTACCTGAAGGACAACAAGGTCAGCATCTGGGACGAATGGGCCAACGCCGACGGTGAGCTCGGCCCGGTCTACGGCAAGCAATGGCGCCGCTGGGCGACCGCCGATGGCGGCGAGATCGACCAGATCAAATGGGTGGTCGAGGAGATCAAGCGCAACCCGGATTCGCGCCGGCTGATCGTCAGCGCCTGGAACGTCGCCGATCTGCCGAAGATGGCGCTGATGCCGTGCCACACGATGTTCCAGTTCTACGTGGTCGACGGCAAGCTGAGCTGCCAGCTGTACCAGCGCAGCGGCGACATCTTCCTGGGCGTGCCCTTCAACATCGCCAGCTACGCGCTGCTGACCCACATGGTCGCGCAAGCCACCGGGCTGGGCGTGGGCGACTTCGTGCACACGCTGGGCGACGCGCACCTGTATTCCAATCACTACGAGCAGGCGCGCGAGCAGCTGGCACGCGAGCCGCGCAAGTTGCCGACGCTGCGGCTGAATCCGGACGTGACCGATCTGTTTGCCTTCAGCTATGAGGACATCGAAATCCTCGGCTACGACCCGCATCCGGCCATCAAGGCGCCGGTCGCGGTATGAGCGGTGTTGACGAGGCGGCGGAGATCGGTTTCCGCCGCGACGATGCCTACCTGCGCGAGCAGTACCTCAAGTGGTGGTGGTTCCGCAGTGGCTGGCGCCGCTGGATCTGGGGGGCGTCGCTGCTGCTGGGACTCATCGCGCTGGCGATCATTTTCCTCGCGGATTCTCCCGGCCTGCGCCTGCCCGCCGTGGTGATCGCCGCCGCCGGCCTGGCCCAGGGCGTGATGCCGTGGCTGGAATTCCGCCGCTGGAAGCGGACCGCGCTCGGCGGCCTGGACACCATGCCGGACCTGCGCCTGTCGGTGGAGGCGGGCGTGCTGCGGTTCGGTGCCGGACCGAACGTGCGCTACGAGGCTCGCGGCGACGTGGTGCGCGTGGCGGGCGGGCGCTTCATCTACGAGCAAGGGCAATCCGGCCGGCACGCCTACGTGCCGGACCGCTGCTGGAACGAGCCGCGCACGCAGGCGCTGCTGGCGACCTGGCAAGCCGACGCCGCGCCGCGCTAACGAGGCGTGGTGTCGCGGCAACCGGCAATGCAGCGGAAGTACGCGGCGGCGCCAGGATAATCCACAGTCATGATGAAGTGGCGGAACGCATTGCCGCCCAGCGCACCGTCCACCCGCGCGTCCATGAAGCTGGACATGAAGTCGTGGAAGTTGCGGTTCTCGCGGTGGGTGAACCACACCGGCCCCACCTTGTAACCGGCGATGATCACTTCCGGCACCTCGATCATCGCCGAGCCCATGCCGGCCTGCGCGTTATCGATCACCCGCCAGTCCGGATGCGCCTTGCGCCAGGCCTGGAACACGCTGTCGGCGATCATGCTGGTGGCGCGCTCGGAGGGACCGCCGTCGGCGAGTTCGGCCTGCGCGTTCGGCGTCAGCACCGTCATCGCGCCGGTATCCAGCAGCAGAGAATGCGTCTTTCCGTCGATGACGACCTGCAGGCGCGGGAAGTCGGTTACCCGGTTGCCGTGCCCGTCGGTCTTGAAGCCCAGCGCCAGCCGGCGCAGTTCCGGCGAAGGCTTCCAGTCGCCGGCTTCGCGGCGGAAGCGGCGCGCGGGATAGTCCCAGGTCCAGATGCGGCCGGAGAACCACGCCTGCCCCAGGATGCCATCGTCCTGGCTGGTGCCCGGCAACTGCGGGCCGGCGAGCGCGCTCGGCAACACCATCATGCGGCCATCGTCGGCCAGCGGCGGCGGGATGCCGGCTTCCACCGCGAAGGCGGGCAGGCGGGTGACCTTGGCGCGATCGCCGAGTTCGCGGCGCGCTTCCGGATCCTCCAGTGGCGACAGCGGCAGCTTCAACCGCTCGACCGCTTCCTGCTTGAGGAAGAGGCCGCCGCCGGTGTCGGTGTACAGGCGCAGGCGTTCACCGGTGGCTCCCTGCGCTTCCAGGTAGACGCGGTCGGATTCGAAGCGCGCCGGCAGGGACTGGCCGGCGTCGGCGGCCGCGGCCAGCAGCAATCCGCCGGCCAACAGCATCGTTCTGGCTTGCGAGGGCATCCGGCCTTCCCCGAAGATGGTGTGTGGCGAAAGTACGCCGCGTTCCCCCCGCCTGCAATACGCCGGAAGTCAGCCCGCATGAATCCATCCGTTTCCCTGTCGCTGATCGCCGCGCTCGATCGCCGGTACGCCATCGGCCGCGACAATGATCTGCCCTGGCGGTTGCCCGACGATCTCAAGCGCTTCAAGGCGCTGACCTTGGGCAAGCCGGTGCTCATGGGCAGGCGCACCGCCGAGTCGCTCGGTCGCGCGCTGCCGGGCCGGCGCAACCTGGTGCTGACCCGCCGTGGACAGGTGCCGTTCGCCGGCATGGAGGCGGTGGCGTCGCTCGAGCAGGCGCTGGCCTGGGCGGCCAGCGAGGACAATCCGGAAATCTGCGTGATCGGTGGCGGCGAGATCTACGCGCAGACCCTTTCGCTTGCCGACGCGCTGTACCTGACCCATGTCGATACGTTGGTCGAGGACGCGCACGCGCACTTTCCCCGCTTCGACCCCACCGAGTGGGACGTGGTGCGGCGCGAACCGCATCCGGCCGACGCGCGCCATGCGCATGCGTTCGAATTCATCGACTACCTGCGGGTGCGGACGGCCTGAGCCGGAGTCGCCGCGCGCTTACGGAAGCAGCGGCCGGTAGTGGCCGATGATGGGGTGCCGGAACAGCAGATCCTCTTCGCGGGTTCCCGCGCCGATGTTGTGCAGGATCAGCGGCACGCCGTCGGCACCCCGGCGGTCGGAGACGATGCCGATGTGCAGCAGGCCGCTGCCTTGCAGCTTCCAGGCGACGATGTCGCCCGGCGCGTAGTCCGTCGCCCGTGCGCCGATGGCGCGTTGCCAGCCCTGTTGCTTGAACCAGTGCATCTGGTTGGGCACCCGGCGGTGGTCGATGTTCCGATCCGGGCCGGACATGCCCCAGTCCTGCGGATAGGCGTGGAAGCGGGCCCGCATGTCCTCGTGGATGGCCTGCTGGAGATCCAGTCCCTGCGTGCGCAGGGCGCGGATCACCACGTCCGTGCAGACACCACGATCCTGCGGGACATCGCCGCCTGGATACGCCAGCCGGACATACGCGGGGTCGTAATTGCGGGTGACGCCGACCTGCGACCGGGCGGCCGCGACCAGGGGAGGGGAGGCGGCGGAAACAGCGCTTGCAGGCGCGCCCATCGCGGCGGAGACCGCGGTGGGCGCGGGAACTCGCGGGGACGTTGCGGTGGCCGGAGCACGTCCACATGCCGCCAGCAGCTGGGCGGACAGCAGGGCCATGGCCAAGGTGCGCGGAGGGACCGTCGGAATACGCATGGCCCGATTGTAGAGGAGCAACCTCCCACCGGTACGCCGAGATCGGTGAACTGAAAACAGCCGCAAGCCCGATGTTCGGGAGGCGTCAGTCCCGGCCCGCGAAGGAAGCGGGATCCACGTCGCGTCCGGGTACCTGCACGATCCGCAGTTCGTCGGTATCCAACTGCAGCGCGGTGAGCTTGCCGCCCCACACCGCGCCGGTATCGATCGCGTGCACGCCGTGGCCGATCATCAGGCCCAAGGTCGACCAATGGCCACAGACGATCTTCAGATCGCGCGGGGCGCGGCCGGGCACCTCGTACCAGGGATACAGGCCCTGCGCCTGGGTGCCGGGTGCGCCTTTCTCCTCGATCGCCATGCGCCCGCGCGGCGTGCAATAGCGCATGCGGGTGAGCACGTTGATGATGGCGCGCGCGCGGTCGTAGCCGGACAGGCCGGAGGACCAGTTGGGCTTGTCGCCGTACATGTTGCGGAACAGCTTGCGATAGCCGTTGCCGTGCAACTGCTGCTCGACCTCGCGCGCATAGCGCTCGGCGAGGCTGGTGGTCCATTTGGGCGCGAGCCCCGCGTGAATCATCATCCAGCCCAGTTCGCGGTCGGCGTGGACCAGTTTCTGTCCGCGCAGCCAGTCCAGCAGCACGCGTGCATCGTCGGCCAGCACCACCCGCTGCAGGTCCGGATTGACCTTGCGCTGCTCGTCCGGCGAACGTTCGCCGATCGCCAGCAGGGATAGGTCGTGATTGCCCAGCACCACCACGCTCTGCTCGCGCAGCGAATGCACCAGCCGCAGGGTTTCCAGTGATTGCCCGCCGCGGTTGACCAGATCGCCGCAGAACCAGAGCCGATCCCGTGCGGGATCGAAACGCAGCCGCTCCAGCAGCCGCTGGGTCGCGTCGTAGCATCCCTGCAGATCGCCTATCGCCCAGACCGCCATCAGTGCAGCGTCCGCGGAACCGAGAGGGTGAACTGGGGAATGGGGGCGTCGAAGCGGGTGCCGTCGTCGGCAATCATGTCGTAGCTTCCTTTCATGGTCCCGATGTCGGTTTCCAGCACCGCCCCGGAGGTGTATTCGAAGTCCTCGCCCGGCTGCAGCCATGGCTGCTCGCCGACCACGCCGGCACCTTCCACTTCCCGGACCTTGCCGTTGGCGTCGGTGATGACCCAGTGGCGGCCCAGCAGGCGCGCGGGCACGTCGCTCCGGTTGCGGATGCGGATGGTGTAGGCGAACACATAGCGCCCGTCCTCGGGCGCGGATTGATCGTCGAGGAAGCGGGTGGCTACGTCGATGTCGATGGCGTAGTCGTGTTTCATGCCGGACAGTGTATGCATTGCGGCGTGAAACGGGAAACGCCGCGCGGGCGCCGGAACGGTCAGGCCGTCGGCGCCACCGGTGCCTGGTTGGCCAGGCGGATGAAGGCGGCCACTTCCACCTGTTCGGCGCGCGCGTCGGGACTGATTCCTGCGGCTTCGATCGCGGCCCCGTCGCAGACCCCGCCCAGGGCGTTGCGCAGGGTCTTGCGGCGCTGGCCGAATGCGGCGCGCACGATTTCGGTGAAGCGCTGCGGATCCGCGACGCCAATCTCGGCGGGCGGGCGGGGCACCATCCGCACGACCGCCGAATCCACCTTCGGCGGCGGCCGGAATGCCCCGGGGGGAACCACGAACAACGGCGTCACCGTGCAGTACGCCTGCAGCATCACGCTCAGGCGGCCATAGACCTTGCTGCCGGGACCGGCGGCCATGCGATCCACCACTTCCTTCTGCAGCATGAAGACCATGTCGCGGATCGACGCGGCGTGTTCGAGCGCATGGAACAGGATCGGCGAGGACAGGTTGTAGGGCAGGTTGCCGACCAGGCGCAGGCGATCGTCACCGGCCAACTTGCCGAAGTCCACCGCCAGCACGTCCTTGTGGATGATGGTGAGGCGGCCGACGCCTTCGGATGCTTCCATCAGCGGGGTGATCAGATCGCGATCGAACTCGATCGCGGTCAGTTCGCCGTGCCGGCGCAGCAGCGGCAGGGTGATGGCGCCCTGGCCGGGGCCGATTTCGACCAGCCTGTCGCCCGGCTTGGGATCGACAGCCAGCACGATCCGCTCGATGTAGCTGCGGTCGGTGAGGAAGTGCTGGCCCAGCGATTTCTTGGGTGGCGCCTTGAAGGGGGGCATGGCGAGGTAGGGATTCGGGATTGGGGATTGGGGATTCGAGCGGGCAGGAAGCAGGGTATGCGTTTGCTAGCTTGCGGATTTCAGGGTGGCGATGCGGGCGCAGGTCTGTACCGCGGCGAACAGGCTGGACGGATCGGCAATGCCCTTGCCGGCCAGGTCCAGCGCGGTGCCGTGATCGACCGCGACGCGCGGATAGGGCAGGCCCAGGGTGAGGTTCACCGCCTGCTCGAAGCCGCTGTATTTGAGCACCGGCAGGCCCTGGTCGTGATACATCGCCAGCACCGCATCGAAGCCGGCGAGCTTCTGCGGCAGGAACGCGGTATCCGCCGGCAGCGGGCCGATCAGGCGCATGCCTTCCCCGCGCAGCGCGGCCATCACCGGCTCGATGACTTCGATTTCCTCGTGGCCGAGATGGCCGGCTTCGCCCGCATGCGGATTGAGGCCAAGCACCGCGATCACCGGATCGCCGATGCCGAAATCGTCGCGCATCGCAGCGTGGGTGATACGCAGCACGGAGGTCAGCGCGTCGGTGGTGATGGCGTCGGGGACCCGCCGCAGGGGCAGGTGGGTGGTCGCCAGGGCGACCCGGACGATGTCGTTGGCCAGCATCATCACCACCTCGCGGCCAGCGCGCGCGGCCAGCAGTTCGGTAGTACCGGTGTAGGCGATGCCGCCGGCGTTGATCGCGGCCTTGTGTACCGGGCCGGTGACCACGCCATCGAATTCACCGCTCAGGCAGGCGTCGGAAGCCTGGGCCAGGGCGGCGATGACGGTGGCGGCGTTGCGGGGATCGGGTTGGCCGAACCGGGTCGGGGCGGGATTGGCCAGCGGCCGCAGGCACAGCTCACCCGGCGCGCGGGCTTCCTGCTGTTCGTCGAGCAGCCGCAGTGGCAGACCCAGCGCGGCCGCGGCCGCCTGCATCACGCCCGGGTCGGCGAACGCCACCAGCCGGCAATCCCGGCGTGGCTGCTGGGCAAGCCTGACGCAGAGTTCGGGCCCGATGCCGGCCGGCTCACCCGGGACCAGCGCCAGGCGGGGCAGCATGCTCAGCCGCCGGGAGCGGACGCGGGCGTTTCAGCCGGTGCCGCCGCCGGCGCATTGGCCGGCGTGCCGTCGGTCTGGGCCTGAGCGCCGGTACGGATGTTCACGTAGGCTTCGCCGCGCATTTCCTGCAGGAATCGGTTGTATTCGTCTTCCAGCTTGCGGCGGCCGATGGTCTCGCGGACCTGGGCACGCTGGTTGGCATCGGTGACGTCGCTCTGGCGCGCTTCCACGCGCTGCACGATGTGCCAGCCCGCATCGGTGCGGAACGGCTCGGTGACCTGTCCGTCGCCGACACCGGCCACCTGCTCGCCAAACGCGGGACCGAAGGCATCGCCGGGGAACCAGCCCAGATCGCCACCTTCACCACGGCTGTTGGGATCCTCGGAGGATTCCTTTGCGACGGTGGCGAAATCCGCGCCACCGGCGATGCGGGCACGCAGGGTGTCGATCTTGGCCTTGGCCGCGGCAGCGTCCTGGGCCTCCGTGATGCGCACGAGGATGTGGCGGGCGTGGTATTCGGTGACGGTGCGCTTTTCCGCCTGCGAGGCGTCGCGGGTCTCCACCAGCTTGAGCAACTGGAAGCCGCTGGCGCCGCGCAGCGGGCCGACGACCTGGCCGGCCGTCATCGTCTTGAGCATTTCCACGAATGCGGTCGGGATTTCGTCCATGCTGCGCCAGCCCAGATCGCCGCCATCCAGCGCGTTGGGGCTGTCGGAATAGCGCACGGCCGCGGCGTTGAAGTCCATCTCGCCCTTGTCCAGCAATGCCTTGATGCCATCGATCTTCTGCTGGCCCGTGGTGATCTGCTCGGCGGTGGCGCCATCCGGCAGCGCGACCAGGATGTGCGCCAGGTGGTATTGCTGGCCGGAGCTGGCCTGCATCGCCAGGGCGGCGTCCACTTCACCCTCGCTGACCTGGATCTTGCTCTGGGCGAAGCTCTGGCGCAGACGCTGGACGGTGATTTCGTCACGCAGCGAGTTGCGGAAGTCGTTGAAGGACATGCCGTCCTGGGCCAGGCGCGCGCGCAGGGCGTCGACGGTCATGCCGTTCTGCTGGGCGACCGCGGCGACCGCGCCATTGATTTCCTGATCGCCGACCTGGATGCCGCTGCCATTGGCGCGTGCCACCTGCAGCTTCATCAGGATCAGGCGTTCCATGACCTGGCGCTCCAGCACTTCCCGCGGCGGCAACTGGCCGGGCTGGTTGGCGTACTGATTGACCACGTTGGCGACCGCGCGGTCCAGCTCGCTCTGCAGGATGACGTCCTCGTCGACGATCGCGGCGATCCGGTCCAGCGGCTGGAGCGTCTGGGCCGACAGCGGGAGCACGCAGGCGGCGGCCAGCAGGACGGCGGCGAGGGGGCGGTACAACTTGATGGTCATGGCAGCATATCCGGAGCGTAGCGGTTGTCGTCGTCCGGATCCGGCGCGGTATTGCTCGGCGGGACGAGATAGAGGTCGTCTCGGTAATAGCCGAGGATACCACGGCGCAGGGTGCGCTCCGTGTCCTGGCCGGCCGAGCCGAGGCCCTTGAGGACGAATTCGACCTGGATGGAATTGTTCATTTCCCCCTCGCGGTTGCGCACGTAACGGCGCACCACCGCGCGGACCGCCAGGCAGCAGCTATCCCACTGGACGCCGGCGATGCCTTCCAGCAGCTTGTTTTCCATGAACGAGTGGTAATAGCGGCCGACGATGCTCCAGGACGGGCTGATCGGGTACAGGAACGAGAAGTCGCCCTGTTCCAGCAGGTCCCGGCGATGGCGGTAGGTCAGGTTGACCACGCCGTCGTCGCCGATCAGGTAGCGCGCGCGCAGGCTGGCCAGATCTTCCCGACGGAACTTCGGATCCCACTGGTAGGAGGCGCCGATGGTCCAGCGATCGGTGGGGGCGTAGTTGGCATCGGCCACCCAGGCTGATTTTCCCTTCTGGATCGGGGCTTCGGAAGGGGAACGGGTGACCAGGCCATCTTCGAAGTAGCGGATTTGCCCGAGGCTCATCGATGCTCGTTCGAAGCCGTCGGACTGACGAAGGAAACGGGTGGTCAATGCCATCGTCAACTGGTTGGCGTCCGACTGGCGATCCGGACCCGAATAGCGGTTGTCACGGAACATCTGGCCCCAGCTGAAGGTGAAGGGGCGGGTGTCGAACAGCGGGATGCCATCCTGCTCGCGATACGGCACGTTGAGGTAGAACAGCCGTGGTTCCAGCGTCTGCAGGAAGCGGCTTCCCTTGATCTCGGTTTCGCGATCGAAGAACAGGCCCATGTCCACCGAGCCGATGGGCAGGCTGCGGTTGGGTGATTCATCGTAGTACGGCCGCATCATCGCGTCGGTGACGCTGCCGGCAGGCACGCCCAGCGCGCGCGCCGCGCGGGTGACCGCAATGCTGCGGGCCAGGCCGGGATCCAGGCGATAGTCGGTGTAGCGCCAGGCCAGGGTGGGACGGATGTACCAGGACGGTCCCTCGAAGTTCAAGCCGACGGTCGGCTTCAGATCCAGCCGGGTCCCGCCATCGCGCAGATCATGCTGGAAGCGTACGGCCTCGCTGTGCAGGCCGACATTCAGCCACTGGCCCAGCGGCCGCTCGTATTTGAAATAGGCGCGCGGCAAACGGTTGTACGGCAGCGAAGCCTTGGTCAGGTTGAAATCCGACAATTGCCAAGCATCGGCCATGATGCCACCGTTCCAGAACTGGCCCACGCCGTACAGGCCGGCGGTACTGGTGAGTGTGCTGGCGGTCAGGCCGCCGAGATTGTTGGCGAAGTCCTCTACATAGCGGGAATCGCTGATCCAGACCAAGTTGGCACGCGCCTGCCAGTGCTTGCTGAGGTTGTGGTAGCCGTTGAAGCGGAACAAGCCGCGGCTGTCGTCCGGATCCGGGTTGCGCTCGGGCACGAATTCCGGCTCGTGGGAGCGCGTCTCCAGCAGATCATCGCGATGCATGTAATTGCCCTCCAGCTTGCCGGCACCGCCCCTGTACAGGTAGCGGAACTCGGCCCCGAGGGCGAAACCGCGCTCGCTCATGTAGCGCGGGTTCAAGGTGGCATCGTAGTTCGGTGCCAAGTTCAGGTAGATCGGCTGGCGGTAGTCGAAACCATTGCGCCCGGAATGGCTCAGCGCCGGGTACAGCAGGCCGGTATGGCGCTGGTCGTCGATCGGGAACTTGAACCACGGCATGTACAGCACCGGCACATGGCCAAGCCGCACGGTCGCGCCGTGGGCCACGCCCCAACCGGTTTCGGTGTTCACGTCGATGCGCCGCGAACGCAGTTCCCAGCGTCGATCGGAGGGATCGCAGGTCGAGTAGGTGGAGTGCAGCAGGCTGCCTTCCGGACCCTTCATGTCGATGCGATCGGCGCCGCCGTTGCCGCGTCGCGACACCAGCTGGTACTGCAGGTTGTCAATCTGGTGGCGGTCGGCGTTCTGATCGCCGCGCGCGCTTTCGGCGACCAGGCGGATGCCGGCGTCCTGGTAGCGCACGTGGCCTTCGGCGGAATAGGTGTCGCTTTCCTGATCGTAGGTCAGGTTGTCCGCGCCCAGGAACTGGTCGCCGCGGACCAAGGCGACGTCGCCCTTGTACTCCAGGTTCTGTTCGGTGCCACCGAGCTGGTTGCCCTCGATGTGGGTGTCCTGGTTCGCGCGCGCGGCCCGGGCCTGCTCGGTGTTGGCGCCCGCGGCGGGCTGGGGCACGCCTGCGAAGGCCGGGACGGGATCCTGGATCGGACACAGCGCCCAGCTCTCGGGCTTCTCGTCCGCCAGCGCCGGCAGGCACAGGGCGATACTGAACGGCAGGGGCAGCAGGCGAAGGACTGGACGCACGCGGTACCGGGCTCCGGGATGGTTCGGTTCAGAAACGGCGGTTAGCTTGCCGGATCGCCGGCATGGCGGCAATGAATACCCCCGGCCGGTTTCGGGTCTGGTTCATGCAGCCCGAAGACGTCGCCAGCGGGTACGCTCAGCGCAGTTCGTCGACATGGGCGGCGGCGCACTCTTTCAGTGCCTCCAGGTCGTAGCCACCCTCCAGCATCGAAACCATCCGCCCGTCGGCGTGGCGGCGGGCGATCCGGCGCAGTTCCCGGGTCAGCCAGCCAAAATCCTCGGTTTCCAGCATCAGGTCGGCCAGCGGGTCGCGCATGTGGGCATCGAAGCCGGCGGAGATCAACAGCAATTGCGGGCGGAATTCCTCCAGCGCCGGCAGCAACTGGTCAGCCCAGGTGTTCTGGAAGCGGAAGCCGCCGCTGCCCGGCGGGAGCAGGGCGTTGAACACATTGCCCGCGCCGCGCTCGTAGGGCGCGCCGCTGTAGGGGAACAGGCCCGATTCGTGGGTACTGAAGTAGGCCACCCGGGGATCGTCGTAGAAGATCGCCTGGGTGCCATTGCCATGGTGCACGTCGAAATCGACGATCGCGACCCGCTCCAGGCCGTGTTTCTCCAGCGCGTGGGCGGCGGCCACGGCGATGTTGTTGAACAGGCAGAAACCCATCGCCGTGCCGGAAGTGGCGTGATGGCCAGGGGGGCGCACCGCGCAGAAGGCGGTGCCGGCTTCCCCGTGCATGACCGCGTCGACCGCGGCGATGCCGGCGCCGGCGGCACGCAGCGCGGCCGCGCGCGAGGCCGGGACCATCACCGTGTCCGGGTCCAGCATGCGGTGGCCTTCGAAATCGGTGTCGAGCACGTCCTTCAGCAGCGTCTCGTCGTGCACGCGGCGCAGATCGCCCAGTTTGGCCAGCGGCGCTTCGCGCCACTCGAGGTCGCCATGCGCGCGGCGCAGCACCTCCAGCACCACCTCCAACCGTGCCGGCCGCTCCGGATGTTCGGGACCGGGGTCGTGCGACAGGCAGGCGGGATGGGTATAGATGATCACGGCGTCAGGTGGGACGCCGCCGCTCGTGGTTCCAGAGCACTTCGCCGTGGCCGTCCGCGCGGGCCAGCACCCGCGCCAGCACGAACAGCAGATCCGACAGCCGGTTGAGGTAGCGGATGGCTTCCGGTCGCACCGCATCGTGGCGGGCCAGGGTGACGGTCTCGCGTTCGGCCCGGCGCACGATGGTGCGGGCCAGGTGGCAGCGCGCGGCGGCCTCGCCACCCGCCGGCAGGATGAAATCCTTCAACGGTGGCAGCGCTTCGTTGTAGTGATCCAGGCGCGCTTCCAGCGCGTCCACGTCCTCGCCGGTGATGGCGGCGTGGCCGGGAATGCACAGTTCGCCGCCCAGGTCGAACATCTGGTGCTGCACTACCGTCAACAGGGCGGCGACGTCCTCGGGGACATTGGGCGCGGCGAGAATCACGCCGATGGCCGAGTTGGCCTCGTCGACCGTGCCGTAGGCGTTGACCCGCGCCGAATCCTTGCCGACCCGGCTGCCGTCACCGAGTCCGGTGGTGCCATCGTCGCCGGTGCGCGTGTAGATCTTGGAAAGACGGTTGCCCATCGCGGTATCCCTCCGCTCAGCGCGATGCCTTCTGGTGACCCAGGCGCGCCAACTGCTCCACGCCGACGTGGGCGATCACGGCCAGGCCGACGTAGATGGCCGCCACGCGCAGGTAGGGGAGGAACCAGTCGCTGTAGTTCTTCCACCAGCCGGCGACGGTGGGATTGGGCACGACGTCGCTGGACAGCCAGTAGAAGCTGCCCTGGCTCAGCAGGTGGCAGACCACCACCGAGGCGAACAGGCTGGCCACGGTCACCGCCAGCACGCGGCCATGCTGGCCGCCATGGCTGGCATGGAAACGACGGACCAGCAGGCCGCCCGCCCACAGGGCGAAATAGGCCGGGACCAGGAACCAGTACGCCGCCGAGGTGCAGTAGTGCGCCCAGAAGTTCATGCCCTGGCCGCTGATCACCACGTAGTCCACGGCGACGGCCAGCACCATCAGCAGCGGGAACGCCCAGCGGGTCCAGCCGCGCAGGTAGAAGCCGCCAAGGAAGAACACCGCCCAGGAAGCATCCGGCACCGGGCCGAAGTGGGTCAGCGTGGCCGGCAGGTGCAGGCGGGTGGCCGTCATCAGCAGGGCCAGCAGGACGAGGACGGCGGCGCGTTGGGAGTTCGTGTTCATGCAGACGGATTCCGGAGGCTCAGCGCACCATTCTAGCGGACCGCGGCGCGCACCGGGCCGGCGGGCGCGTGGTCACCGGTCCGTGCCGGCCAAGCCGGTATCATGTCGGCATGACGCAACGGCATGACGTGGTAATCGTGGGAGGTGGCCTGGTCGGCGCCAGCCTGGCCATCGCCCTGGACCGCCTGGGCATCGACGTGGGCCTGGTGGAGGCGACGCCGGGCACGACGATGCCGGCGGTGTTCGACCAGCGCAACCTGAGTTTCGCCGCCGCCACGGTCAACGCGCTCACCGCGCTGGGCGTGATGCGGAAACTGCGGGCCGCGCCCGGACCGATCCGCCGCATCCACATCAGCCGCCAGGGCGATTTCGGGCGGGTACGCCTGGAGGCCGCGGATTACGGCCGCGACAGCTTCGGCCAGGTGGTGGTGGCGCGCGATTTCGGCGAGGCGCTGGAAGCGCGGCTGCGCGAGCTGGACCATGTCACCCGCTACCGCCCCGCGCGCTTCGTGGCCCTGGAGGAAGGCGGCGAAGGGGGCCGTCGGCTGCGGCTGGCGGGTGAAGCCGGCGAGCAGATACTGGACGCGCGCCTGCTGGTGGCCGCCGATGGCACCCGTAGCCAATTGCGCGATGCGCTGGGCATCGGCGCGCAGGAACACGATTACGCGCAGACCCTGTTCGTCGCCCGCGTGCGCGCCGAACACGCACCGGACGGCACCGCCTACGAACGCTTCACCGCGACCGGCCCGACCGCGTTGTTGCCGCGCGGTGATCGCCACTTCGGCGCGATCCACGGCGTGCCTTCGGAACAGGCGGCCAACGTCGCGGGATTGGACGAAGCCGCCTGGCTGGGGCGCCTGCAGCAGGCGTTCGGCTGGCGGATCGGACGCTTTCTGGCCAGCGGCGAACGCAGCGCGTATCCGATTACCCGCGTGGTGGCCGAACGCCTCACCGCGCCGCGCGCGGTGCTGGTGGGCAATGCCACGCAGACCCTCCATCCGATTGGCGCGCAGGGATTCAATCTGGGCCTGCGCGATGCGCTGACCCTGGCCGAGCTGATCGGGCAGGGCGGAGATCCGGGTGCCGACAGTTTGCTGCGGACCTACGCCGACCGACGCGCCGAGGATCGCCAGCGCACCCTGGCATTCTCCGACGGGCTGGCCCGGCTGACCGCCAATCCGGCCCCGCTGCTGCGGCCGCTGCGCAGCCTGGGCCTGGCGGCCGTGGACGTGTCGCCAACGCTGCAGGCCTATCTGGTCGGCGGTGCAATGGGCTTCCGTGGTGATGTACCGGCGCTGTGCCGCGAGGTGGCGGCGTGAGCAGGCGCGGACAGATGGACGCGGTCATCGTCGGCGGCGGCGTGGTCGGCGCGGCCTGTGCGCTGGCACTGGCCGAAGCGGGTCTGGAAGTGGCGCTGATCGAAGGGCGCGAACCGACGCGCTGGTCGCCGGACGCACCGGACCTGCGCGTCTATGCCTTCGCGCCGGACAACGCCGCGCTACTGGAGACGCTGGGCGTGTGGCGCGCGATCCGCGAGGCGCGCGTGCAACCCTATCGGCGCATGTGCGTCTGGGACGCGGCCGGCGGTGGCGACATGGTGTTCGACGCCGACACGCTCGGCCATGCGCAACTGGGCTGGATCCTGGAGAACGCCCTGCTGGTCGATCGCCTGTGGGCGGCGCTGCCGGCGGCCGGCGTGCGCCTGCATTGCCCGGCGCGCGTGCAGGAGGTCGAACAGGACGATGCGAGCGTGCGCTTGAAGCTGGAGGACGGCACCCGCCTGGATGCGCGCTTGGCGATCGCCGCCGACGGCGCCGATTCCAGCCTGCGCGAGGCGGCCGGCGTGGCGGTGTCGCAGCACGACTATGCCCAGCGCGGCGTGGTCGCCTACATCCAGACAGAACGACCGCACGAAGACACGGCATGGCAGCGTTTCCTGACCACCGGTCCGCTGGCGTTGCTGCCGTTCACCGAAGGCCGCAGTTCGATCGTCTGGACACTTCCGGAAGCCGAAGCCTTGCGCGTGCTCGCGCTGGACGACCAGGCGTTCGCGCGCGAACTCACCCAGGCATCGGCGGCCCGCCTCGGCGAGGCACGGCCGGTCTCCGCGCGGGCTGCATTCCCGCTGCGCCGGCAACTGGCGCAGCACTACGTGTCGGGACGGATCCTGCTGGTGGGCGATGCCGCGCACGTGGTGCATCCGTTGGCGGGGCAGGGCGTCAACCTCGGCCTGCGCGACGTGGCCGGGCTGCATGCGCTGGTCCGCGATGCCCAGTCACGCAGGGTCGACTGGAGCGCACCGCACCGTCTTGCGCGCTGGGCACGCCAACGCCGCAGCGAAAGCACGACCGCCGCCTATGCCTTCGACGGCATCAACCGCCTGTTCTCCAACGACGAGATGCACCTGACCCTGCTGCGCGGACCGCTGCTGGGCCTGGCCGGCCGCCTGCCACCGCTGGCCAATCTGTTCTGGCGCCGCGCCTCCGGCCTGTAATCGTAGAGCGGAGCTCGCTCCGCTGCTCTTCTTGGAGGCGCCCCAACGCAAGTGCGGCGTGTCGTTTCCGCGCGATGACAGGATTGCCCCCATCCCAACCTTCCCCCGCAGGCGGGGGAAGGGGCGACACCCACGAGGAAACGAGCGCAACACGCAAACGGCTCCCTCCCCCGCGTGCGGGGGAGGGCTGGGGTGGGGGCGCTCCAACGCAAGCTCGGTGCTGCGGGCAGAGCCGTGCTCACTCCGCTGCTTTCGCGGTTGAGCACCGCGGCCGCCGAGCAAGCTCGGCGCTACAAGTGGACTTGCCCGGCGCCCGGCTCTGCCAATCACCCCGGCAGGAACGGGAAAACCAGCTTGAGCAGCGCCTTCAGGCCGCCTTCGGCGGTGCTGGCGATGGCGTCCGCGCCCAGGCTGTTGAGGGCATTGCGGGCATCCTGCCAACGCAGCTTGCCGACATCCTTCTTCAGCAACTCCGCGACTTCCTCCGACGTCGGCGCCAGCTTCTTCAACTCGCCGCGGATATGCGCCGGATCGGTCTGCAGGAAACCCCAGCGCTCGGCGATCGCCAGCAGGGTGTCGAAACGCACCGCCACCACTTCGCGGTTGCGTTCGTAGACCGGCAACGCGCCGACATCCAGGATCGCCTGCTCGAACTGCTGCTGGTCATCCGGATGCTCGATGCGCACGGCCAGGAAACCGTCCTTGCGACTGCGCTCGCTGACGTGCTTCGCGCCGGCGCGCAGGTTGGCCTCGGTCAGCACGGTGGCGACGATGCGTTGCAGCGCCGCCTCGCGCTCCTCCGGCACCAGCGCCCGCCAGCGCGCATAGCCATCGCGGCGCAGCGCCTTCACCTTGGCCGGGGTGACCCGCAGCTTGCCGGCGACGATGAAATTGGACTCCGCGCGATCGATGGCGCCGTCGCGTTCCAGCAGCACGAAGATCAGCAGTTCCAGGTCCCGCTTGGTCAGCGACTGGAATCCCTGCAGCAGGGTCAGGCGCAGGAATTCGTTGCCGAACGCGGCGGGATCCTTCAGTTCGATGGGCAGCATGGGAGGGGCTCCGGGTCAGGGAAGCATCTTGCCATGCGGGCATGTCACCGCCTGAGACCCCATGCGGCGGCGCTCACAGAACCCGAATCCGGCTCCCGCTTCGGCAGGTCAGCGCCCGTGTTCACGCCCCGGCCGCGCGCTCCGGAACACCTCGACCGCGCCGCGGTCCTGCAGGGTCACGTAGACGGTGCGGCCGTCCTCGCCGCCGAAAGCGACGTTGGTGGGCTTCTCGCCCTTCAGTCGCACTTCGCGCAGCAGACGGCCCTCCGGCGAGACCACGGCCACCGTGCCAGCACCGTAGCGGGCGATATGGAGATTGCCGTCCACGTCGGTGCGCATGCCGTCCAGGCCATGATCCGGGAAGCTCATCAGCAGGCGCTTGTTGGAGACGTTGCCGCTGCCGTCCAGGTCGTACGCCCACAGGTTCCGCTGCACGCTTTCGTTGACGTACAGGTGTTTGCCATCCGGGCTTACCTCCACGCCGTTGGTGGTACCCATGCCGGTTTCCAGCAGGTGGACGCTGCCGTCGCGATCGATGCGCCACAACTGGCCGCCGCCGTTCTTCCAGTCCGGGTCGCTGGCGTACAGGCGTCCGTCCGGGGCCAGCGCGATGTCGTTGGGCTGGTGCATGCGCGGATCGTGCGCGAACACTTCCACGCTGCCTTCGGCGTCGATGCGCAAAACGTTGTGGCCGCTGTAGTCGGCCACGTACATCGCGCCGTCCGGCGCGAAGCGGATGCCGTTGCCGGTGCTGCCGGCCGGCAGTTCGACGAACAGTTCGGCCTTGCCGCTGCCATCGGCCTGCGCGCGCACGCGGCCGATGGTGCCGTCGCGTCCGAAACTGACCAGGTAGAGATGACCATCGGGACCGACGGCCGGGCCTTCGATGCCCCGCGAGAAGACGCCGTCGCCGACGTAATCGCGGGCGACGTATTCGGGTTCGGCGGCTTCGCTGGCGGAAGCGGTCGAGGCGAGGATGGCGGCGAACAGGCAGTGGCGCAGATTCATCGATGGGTTCCTCAGCGGCCCAGGGCGTACAGCGCGGTAGCGAAGGCCAGCACCGCCACCGTGGTGGCGATCGCGGCCAGGCGGTTGGCGCGATGCAATTGGCGTTCCATGCGATCGGCACCGACCTGCAACACCTCGATGGTCTTCTGCATGTCGGTGGCGAGCCGGCTGATCGAATCGGCATTGCGGGTCGCGGCGGCCTGAAGCTCGGCAATCTGCTCGTCGATGATCGCCAGTCGCTGCACCTGGGTGGTATCGATAGGGGGCGTGCGGGTGAACAAGGGCCTGGCAAGCCGGATGATTTCCGGCAGCGAGGACGCGGCGATGGTGATCCAGGTGGCGGCCATGTGACTCCTGCGCACGCCAAGAGGACGTGCCTGATGAACTGGCACCGATACTAACCCGCGCGTGGCGGACGTGCGGTCGATCAGGAATGCCGCGTAGCGAACACCGTGATCTCTTCGCGGTCGTGATAAAGCTGGCGTGCACGTACCGTCAGTGGCCGCGATGCCTGCTCGGCGAACAGATCCAGGCACAGCCGGGTTTCGTCCCAGCGCTTCTTCATCGGCAGCTTGAGGTTGAAGATGGCATGCCGGCACCAGCCTTCGCGGAACCATGTCGCCATCCGTTCGGCGACCCGGCGCGGCTGCTCGACCATGTCGCAGACCATCCAGTCCAGCGATTGCGCGGGCTTCCAGTGGAAGCCGTCCGCGCGCAGGTGCTCGACCAGGCCGGTGTCCAGCACATGCTGGCGCAACGGACCGTTGTCGACGCTGGTGACCCGCAGGTGCTGGCGGGTCAGCACCCAGGTCCAGCCACCCGGCGCCGCACCCAGATCGGCGGCGGTCATGCCCGGTTTCAGCAGGCGAGCGCGCTCGTCCGCGTCCAGCAGGACCAGCAGCGCTTCCTCCAGCTTCAGCGCCGAGCGCGAGGGCGCGTCCGGCAGCAATTTCAGGCGCGGGATGCCTAGCGGCCAGGGCGAGGCATCACGCGGCTGGCTGCGGGCGAGAAAGGCGTGATCGCCCTGCACGAACACCACGTGCAGCCGTGGCAGGCGCGTGTCGTCCTGGGCGCTCAGCACGCCGGCCTTGCGCAACGCCGGCCGCAGCGCGTTGCCGAAGCTGCGCGCCAGTCCGGCCAGCGGCTTGGCACTATCGGAATCGGGATGTTCGACCCACAGATCGCCGAAGCGCTGGCCCTCCAGCGCGGCCAGCATCGGGCTGATGCGGTCGCGTGGATCCAGCCCGCGCAGTTCGGCGAGCACGCGCAGTTTCTGCCGCGCGAATACCAGATCCCGCGACGGCAGGGCGCGGTCCAGCGCGTCGGCCTCGTCGCTGGCGAACAGCACGTAGCCGTCATTGCGCTGCGCGCGCGCGTAACCGGCGATGCCGGCCATCGCCGCGCGTTCGGTCAGTTCGGCGGCCAGCTCCGGCTCGAAGCCCTGGCGGCAGAAACCGAGCAGGCCGCTCATCGCCGCGCTCCGCGAGCAACGCCGGCGTCAGTACTTGTCGCCACCGGATTCGCCGTAATGCTTCAACACCGCACGCGCATCGTCGCGGCACAGGTCGCGCGCCACTTCGATGCCGCGCTTGTTCAACTCACCGACCCAGTCGGCCGGCAGCGGGCCTTCGTCGAACTCGGTCAGTTCCATCACGTCCTCGGCGCGCGCGCCGATCAGCAGGCGATCGATGCCGGCCCAGACGGTGGCGCCATAGCACTGGCAGCAGGGCTGCGAGGAGGTGGCCAGGGTGATCGGGCCGACCCGCTCGTTCAGGCGCGGCGTCTGCAGGCGCTGCTGCGCCAGCATGTAGGCCATGTTCTCGGCATGCGCCAGCGAGCAGGTATGCGGCATCACCCGATTCACGCCGACCGCGATGACGCGGTGATCCGGGCCGAACACCACCGCGCCGAACGGGCCGCCGCTGTTGGCTTCCACGTTCCGGCGCGACAGCGCGATCGCCAGGCCGACCTTGTCCTCGTCGCCCGGGTACACCGCGGCGCTGTCGATAGCGTCGTGCACCCATGCCGGCAGGGTCAGGTGGACCTGGGCGTACAGCATGCTCATGCCTTGGCCCAGGTGTCGCGCAGGGTCACGCTGCGGTTGAACACCGGATTGCCGGCGGTGTGGTCATAGCGGTCGGCAACGAAGTAGCCGATGCGTTCGAACTGGAACGCCTGTTCCGGCGCGGCAGATGCGGCGGCCGGCTCCACGTAGCCCTGCACGGTCCGGCGCGAGTCCGGATTCAGGTGGTCGCGGTAGGTCTTGCCTTCGGATTCGTCATCCGGGTCGGCCACGGTGAACAGGCGGTCGTACAGGCGGATTTCCGCCGGCACCGCGTGGCGCGCGCTGACCCAGTGGATGGTGCCCTTGATCTTGCGGTCCGCGCCGACCATGCCGGGACGCGATTCCGGATCCAGCTCACCGCGGATTTCGATGACCTGGCCGTCGGCGTCCTTGATCACTTCGTCGCAGCGGAAGATACCGGCGCCGCGCAGGCGCACTTCACCGCCGGGGATCAGCCGCTTGAAGCCTTTCGGGGGCACTTCGGCGAAGTCCTCGCGCTCGATCCACAGTTGATTGGAGAACGGCACTTCGCGCGAACCGAAGCCCTCGTCCTTGGGATGGTTCGGGAACACCAGCGATTCGCCGTGGCTGTCCGGCAGGTTGGTGATGACCAACTTCAGCGGATCGATGACCGCCATCCGGCGCGGCGCCGCCGCGTCCAGGTCGTCGCGCAGCGCGCCTTCCAGCACGCTGTAGTCGATCAGCGAGTTCTGCTTGCTGATGCCCACGCGATCCACCATCAGGCGCAGCGCGGCCGGGGTATAGCCACGGCGGCGGATGCCCTGCAGGGTCGGCATGCGCGGATCGTCCCAGCCATCCACCAGGCCGTCGTTGACCAGCGCGAGCAGCTTGCGCTTGCTCATCACCAGGTAGTTGAAGTTCAGCCGCGAGAATTCGATCTGGCGCGGCTTGCCGGCTTCGCGCGGCAGGCCCTTGTCCAGCAACGGCGCCAGCAGTTCCGGATGGTTGGCCAGATCGACCTTGTCCACGCACCAGTCGTACAGCGGGCGGTGATCCTCGAACTCCAGCGTGCACAGCGAGTGGGTGATGCCTTCCACTGCGTCGCCGAGCGAGTGCGCGTAGTCGTACATCGGATAGATCGGCCAGGCGTTGCCGGTGTTCTGGTGCTCGACGTGCTTGATCCGGTACAGCGCCGGGTCGCGCAGGTTGATGTTGCCGCTGGCCATGTCGATCCTGGCGCGCAGGGTGCGCGCACCGTCGGCGAATTCGCCCGCGCGCATGCGCCGGAACAGGTCCAGGTTCTCTTCCACGGAACGGTCGCGCCAGGGCGAATTGCGGCCGGGCTCGGTCAGGCTGCCGCGGTATTCGCGGACCTGTTCGGCGGTCAGGTCGCAGACGAAGGCGTCGCCCTGCCGAATCAGTTTCTCGGCGGCCAGGTAATACACCTCGAAGTAGTCCGAGGCGTGGCGCAGGTCGTGCCAGTCGAAGCCCAGCCAGCGCACGTCGTCCTGGATCGCGGCGACGTACTCGGGGTCTTCCTTGGCCGGATTGGTGTCGTCCAGGCGCAGGTTGCAGACGCCGCCGAACTCGGCGGCGATGCCGAAGTCCAGGCAGATCGCCTTGGCGTGGCCGATGTGCAGGTAGCCGTTGGGTTCCGGCGGGAACCGGGTCTTGATGGCGTGGTGGCGGCCGCTGGACAGGTCCTCGCGCACGATCTGGCGGATGAAGTCCCGCTTCTCGGGGGCGGTGTTCTCCGGCGTGGCGGCGGCGGGGGCGGGGGTCTCGGACATGCGGGGCAGGGTGGTTCGGGGCAAACGGGGAGTTTAGCCGGTCCGGTCCCCGCCCGCGTCGCGCCGGGCCTATCCTGTACGCCCTTTTCCGCACCGGAACCCGTGCATGAGCCGCCCCATCCTGATCATCGGCAACAAGAACTACTCGTCCTGGTCGCTCCGGCCGTGGCTGCTGCTGCGGCAGTTCGGGGTCGAGTTCGACGAGATCCGGCTGCCGCTGGACACGCCGGAGTTCTTCGCCGAGGTCAAGCGTTACTCACCGACCGGCAAGGTGCCCGCCCTGTGGGATGGGGATTTGCACCTGTGGGATTCGCTGGGCATCTGCGAGTACGTCAACGAACGCTGGCTGGACGGCGCCGGCTGGCCGCGCGAGCGAACCGCGCGGGCGCTGGCGCGGGTGGCCGCCGCCGAGATGCATTCGGGGTTCGCCGGCCTGCGCACCCAGTTGCCGATGAACAGCCGCCGCCAGCCTGACGCCTACCGCTGGGACGGGGCGGCCCAGCGCGACATCGACAGGGTGCTGGCGCTGTGGTCGGAGCTGCGCGCCCGTTTCGGCCAGGGCGGCGACTTCCTGTGCGGCGGCTTCGGCATCGTCGACGCGATGTTCGCGCCGGTGGCGATTCGCTTCGACGGCTACGGCGTGCCGGTGGACGGCGTGGCGAAGGACTACATGCAGGCGCTGTTCGCGTTGCCGGCGATGCGGGAGTGGCGCGAGGCGGGGGCGCAGGAGACCGAATCCGTGCCCGGCACCGAGGCGTTCCGCAAGGCGCCGTAAAGCCCGGACGGTGTAGCCTGCGGGCGATTGCTGGAGATGTGCCGATGCGAGTGGTCTACCTGGCCGACAACCTCTTCGATGCCCACATGGTCAAGCACGCGCTGGAGGACGCCGGCTTGCCGGCGTTCGTGTTCGGCGAATCGCTGATGGGCGGCATGGGCGAACTGCCGCTGTTCGGCGTGTTGCGGGTCTGCGTGCCGGACCCGGCCTGGCCAGAGGCGCAGGACGTGGTGGCGAGGCTGCCGTTGGCGAAGCCACCGGAAGGGGACGAGCCCGCGACGGATTCGCCGGAAGGAAGCCCGCTGCCGGCCTGACGGGCCGCGAGGCCGTGGCGGGGGCGTGCCGTGTGGTTGCTCCTGCTTTCTTTGACCTGTGCTGGTACTGCGAGGTCAACGCCCCGACAAACCGAGGATCAGCCCCGTTGACCAGCCGAATGGCTGGTCAACGGGGAGGCAAAGGCAGGCATCCGGAGGCATGCTGCTGGAGCGTCAGCGCACGCAGGTGGTGTCGTCTTCGGTGAAGTAACCGTTGACCGTCGCGATATGGCGCGCCTGGCAGGCGCCCGCGCTGTCGGTCATGCGGAAATCCTGGCGGGAATGGCCGGTCGCGCGGCGTTGTTCGCGCGGCACTTTCTGGGTATAGGCGGCCTCGCCCTCGAAGCGGTTTTCCACCTTGGTCCAACTGGCGGCCGCATCACCCTGCCGGCGCTGGTTCGTTTCGTCCGCCTGAATAACCAGATCGGTGGTCAAACGCGGATTGCCGGCTTCTGCCACGGTGCGGATACCGCCGTCCAGGCTGAAGGCCAGCGCTTTTTCCTCGATGACGGCGGATTGGCCCGCAGCCTGCGTCGAGATGCGCTGCGAATCGGTCCATTCCGCCTTGAGGCGGTCGTCATTCTCGTCCTTGTCCCAGTCGTGCCGGCTCTGCATGCCGACACGATAGGCCACCTCGATGTCGCGCCGGCCCTCTGAGGTCTCGATCCAGCCGGTCAGTTTCAGCTCGCCGGCGCCGGAAGCGCGCAGCACCGTGCGGCCGTTCTCTTCGCTGAAGGCATCGTTCCGCGCGGGCTTGCCCAGCACGTGCGAGGTCAGTTCGCCGCGCGTCCGCACGCCCTTCGGATCCCGCCAGATCTGCAGGTGGGGCAGCAGCGTCCAGCCGGTCGCGTCGTGGGCCAGCCCGACCACGCGCACCCGCAGTTCGTGCGGCTTGCCGTCGTTGAGCAGGCCGATGAAGGGCGTGAGTTCGAAGCGCTGCGGATGCAGGTCGAAGGTATGCGGCGCCGGGATCGCGTACCACAGGAATGGATTGGACCAGCCGCCGGTGTAGATGTGCGGGTACGGCGCCGCCAGGCCAGCGACCTTGCCGTCGATCAGCACCTGCAGTTCGCGATAGGGACCATGCTCGCTCGCGCAGGAATACTCCTTGCGCGCCACGCTCAGGTACCAGAACTCCTCGCAACCGCCGCCGGAACCATTGGCATAGACCTCGGCCACCAGCCGGCGGGTGTCGGCGGGCAGGGTGAAGCCGCCGACCAGATCCGCGCCGGCGCGGTGGGCCTCATCCAGCGGGACGATCCGTTCGGCGGTGGCGGCCGGCGCGTGCGCCGCGTCGGCGGGGTAGAAAGTGAGCGTGGCGCGGATGTCGAACACGCCGGTGTAGGTTTCGTTGACCAGATTGCCCAGCTCCATCACCACCGGCTGCTCGCGGGTGAACAACGGCGCATAGGCGCTCACGTCCTTCTCGACCTGCCAGCGGATGCCTTCGCGGGACGGTTCGGGCGTGCTGGTGCGCAGGAGGGTCACGCCGCCGACGCTGATCTGGCCCATGCGGTCGTACTGGCGGCCCTTCACGCTGCCCTCCATGTCCAGCACCACCTTGTGCCACGGGCCGGGACAGTCGGCCGGCGGGGTGAATGCCTGACGGTAGGGCTCGAAGTCGGCGAAGCCGTGGCGGACGATTTCCACCGTGCAGTGGCGGATGTCCGGGCGGACCACCTTCGGCTCGGCGGTGCGCGGGTCGTCCCAGTCGGCGCCGAATTCGGCGGGCGGACGGGTGTCGGCGGCGAACGCCGGGGTAGCCGCCGTGGCGGCGCACAGGAGCAGGGCGTAGCGGGAAATCATCGGTTTGTATCGATCCAATTCGTGGCGCGGAAAATGCCGGGTAGGGCGCGGGCAGTGGGGGATGGCGCAGCCTACACCGGCGCTCCCCGGCGCGACAGTCCGTTGCGCTTGAAAGCGGACCGGGCGCGCCCAGATCCGGAGACATCCATCATCTGCGGGGTGTCCCATGCTCGGAATCGGTGCCCACAAACAGCGCATGCCGCGCCCGGAGGAAATCCTGCCCGGCCGCGCCCACCCGCTGCCGCTCAACAACACCCACTTCGTCCACGGCCGGCCGCTGCGCGCGGAGGCCACCGGCCTGCTGCAGGCGGAATTCGGCATGGGCTGTTTCTGGGGGGCGGAGCGCAAGTTCTGGAGCCTGCCGGGGGTGTACAGCACGTCGGTCGGCTACGCCGGCGGCGGAACGCCCAACCCGACCTACGAGGAAGTGTGTTCCGGGCTGACCGGGCACAACGAAGTCGTGCGGGTGATCTACGACCCCAAGCGGATTGGATTCGAGGAATTGCTGCGGGTGTTCTGGGAAAACCACGACCCGACCCAGGGCATGCGCCAGGGCAATGATCTTGGTACCCAGTACCGCTCGGCGATCCTGTGCCATTCGCAGGCGCAGTACGACGCCGCGCTCGCCAGCCGCGATGCCTACCAGCAGCGCCTGCGCGCGGCCGGCCATGGCGACATCACCACCGAGATCCTGTATCCGCCACCGGAGTTCTACTACGCCGAGGACTACCACCAGCAGTACCTGGCCAAGAACCCGAATGGCTACTGCGGGCTGGGCGGTACCGGCGTGAGCTGCGCGATCGGCCTGGATGCCTAGTACGCGTCACCTGTAGGAGCGACGTCAGTCGCGACCGTGCCACGAGGTCGTCCGTCGACCCGCACCAGGCGACAAGGATCGTCCGCGAACGTACCCGTGTTTCCGTGGCGTTGATAGGTCGCGACTCACGTCGCTCCTACACGCGAGGCGTTCGCGACGGCTGTGGGCCTCAAAAGATGGCCGCGCCTGTTCACCGGGCGCGCATTTTTGTCATGTGGGAGCGACGTGAGTCGCGATGGGCCGCGACTTTCTTCCTGAGAGAGAGACGCGGCTCGTCTCCCTCCAGTCGTCCGGGTTCAGTGCTGCTGCGGGCATTCGCGACTCACGTCGATCCCACAAGGGGAGGTGCGCGGATTGCAGCCACGTCACCACGCGGATGCCGGACGACCTGGAACCACCGACCGGCCGGCGAGGCCGGCCAGCAGTCCCGGAATCAGCAAGTGCGCAGGCTCAGGCGGTGGCTTCGGCCAGGCGCTGGGCGATGGTGTCGCGCAGGGCGACCAGATCCTTGGCGAAGATCTCGATGCCGGTGGCGAGCTTTTCCTTGGCCATCGGATCGGCTTCGATCGCGGCGGCGAAACTCTGCGCGTTGATCGGCGCGGTGGTCACCGGCCCGGCCGCGACGGGTTCGAGCTTGCGCGGCAGCGCGCCGTGATCCTGATCCAGCTTCTCCAGCAGATCCGGCGAGATGGTCAGGCGATCGCAACCGGCCAGCGCCTCGATCTGCGCAGTAGAGCGGAACGAAGCGCCCATCACCACGGTCGGCGAACCGCGCCGCTTGAACTCGGCGTAGACGCCGCGTACGAACACCACGCCCGGATCCTCGTCAATGCTGGCGGGCGCCTGGCCCTGGGCGACATACCAGTCGAGGATGCGGCCGACGAAGGGCGAGATCAGGAACGCGCCGGCTTCGGCACAGGCAATCGCCTGGACCTGGTTGAAAATCAGGGTCAGGTTGCAGTCGATGCCTTCGGCCTGCAGTTGGCGCGCGGCCTCGACGCCTTCCCAGGTGGATGCCACCTTGATCAGGATGCGGTCGCGGCCGATGCCGCGCTCGGCGTACATGGTGACGAACTTGCGTGCCTTGGTCACGGTGGCGGCGGTGTCGTAGGCCAGATCCGCGTCCACCTCGGTGGAGACGCGACCGGGAATCAGCGCGCTCAGCATCGCGCCGACGCCGACCGTCAGGCGGTCGGCCACTTCGTTGACGATCGCCGCGCGATCGCCGTCCTGGCCACGCGCCCAGCCGAGTTCGCGCTCGATGAGGTCGGCATAGACCGGCAGGTCGAGCGCCTTCTTCACCAGCGTCGGGTTGGTCGTGCAATCCACCGGCTTCAGGCGCTTGATCGCCTCGTAGTCGCCGGTGTCGGCGACCACGACCGAAAGTTCACGCAACTGGGTCAGCTTGGACGGGGAAGCGGGGGAATTCATCGCAACACTCATGATGGCGAGAGGGGAGGCACAGTATGCCTCGCGCCGCCCGCCAGTTCAGCGATCAACGATGGAATTCGCCGTTTGCCTCGGGCTGGTAGCGGATGCCGGTGACCTGCAGGCGCAGGTGGCGGCCGCCGGGCGCCTGCCAGTCGATGGTCTGGCCGAGCGACAGGCCCAGCAGGGCGCTGCCGACCGGGGCCAGCACCGAGACGTAGCCCTTGTCGACGTTGGCTTCGTTCGGATAGACCAGGGTCAGGTTGTGGTGCTCGCCGGTCAGCTCATCGATGCAGTCGATGGTGGAGTGCATGGTCACGACGCCTTCCGGAATCTGTTCCGGCGGCAGCACTTCGGCGCGATTGAGTTCATTCATCAGGGCCACCGCGGCCGGCAGGCGGCGCAGGGCGGGGGAATCGAGCAGGGCTTCCAGCCGGTTGAAGTCGCGGCTGGAAATGATCAGCGAAGGCGGCAGGCCGCTGGTATGCGCGGTACTCATCGTGTCCTCTTTTTTCGGGCGTTGAACAAGGAAAATGGGCGCCGCGTTTCCGCGTCGCCCATTCGTGGTTGGTTTGTGCGGCTTACCGTAGCCGTTTGCCGGCCACGGTTCAAGCCGGCGGCGTTCAGCCCGCGCGGAGTGCGCGCGGACCGCCGCCGCGCGTTGCGGCGGGATTCATGTCCTGTGCCGGATCGAACAGCGATTCGGGCAATTCCCGGAACACCCGGGCCAGTTCCTGCAGGAACGCGGCCATGGCCGAACTGCGGCGCCATACCATCGCGATCCGCCGGCTGGGGTGCGAGTCGGTGAAGCCCAGCAGGTGGATGCTGTCCGAACGTGCCACCGGTGGCTTCACCGCCAGGGTGGGCAGCAGGGTGATGCCGACATTGGCGGCGACCATCTGGCGCAGGGTTTCCAGGCTGGTGGCGCGGAACTCGGATTTCTCGTTGGCCCCCGAAATCCGGCACACATCCAGTGCCTGTTCGCGCAGGCAGTGGCCATCCTCCAGCAGCAGCAACTGCTGATCGGACAATTCGCGCAGCGACAGCGAATCGCGTGCCGCCAGCGGATGCGCTTCCGGTACGGCCAGCAGGAACGGTTCCTCGAACAGGAATTCGGTATGCAGCTGATCATCCTGCAGCGGCAGCGCCAGGATGCCCGCGTCCAGCTTGCCCTCGCGCAGGCGCGAAAGCAGGACGTCGCTCTTTTCCTCGATCAGCAGCAGTTCCAGTTGCGGGAAGCGCGTGCGGATGCGCGGCACCACGTGCGGCAGCAGATAGGGACCGAGGGTGGGGAAGATCCCCAGCCGCACCGTGCCCGCTTCCGGATCCTGGCTGCGGCGGGCGGCTTCCTTCATCTGCTCGACCTCGGCCACGATGCGGCGCGCGCGATCCGCGGCATCGCGTCCGGCCGGCGTCAGCATGACCTTGCGCGGGGCGCGTTCGACCAGCGGTACGCCCAATTCGTCCTCCAGCTTCTTGATCTGGGTGGACAGGGTGGGCTGGCTGACGAAACAGGCCGCGGCGGCATGGCCGAAGTGCTTGTGATCGGCCAGGGCCACCAGGTATTTCAGATCACGAAGATTCATCCGGGTGAGTCCGTTGGGAAGCCGGTGGCGGGGCCCATCCGAACCGGCGCTCGCGGCGCGGCGGGCTCGACCACCCCAGAGAGTACGCCGATTCCGGGAACGCGACGCGTCCCCGGCGCGGCCGGGCCGGCGGCCCGGTTCAGGCGGTGGCGGTTTCTTCCGGCGCCTCGACCGGGGCCGAGGTCCGGATCAGGTGGTCGAACGCGCTCAGCGCGGCCTTCGAACCTTCGCCCATGGCGATGACGATCTGCTTGTACGGGACGGTGGTCGCGTCGCCCGCGGCGAACACGCCCGGCACCGAGGTGCGGCCATGCGCGTCGACCTCGATCTCGCCACGCGGAGACAGCGCGAGCGTGCCCTTCAGCCATTCGGTGTTGGGCAACAGGCCGATCTGGACGAACACGCCTTCCAGTTCGATGCGGTGGCTGTCGCCACCGGCGCGGTCCTTGTACACCAGGCCGGTGACCTTGCTGCCGTCGCCCTGCACCTCGGTGGTTTGCGCGCTGGTGATGATGCGTACGTTCGGCAGGCTGCGCAGCTTGCGCTGCAGGACCTCGTCGGCGCGCAGCTTGTCGTCGAACTCGATCAGGGTCACGTGGTTGACGATGCCGGCGAGATCGATCGCCGCCTCGACGCCCGAGTTGCCGCCACCGATCACCGCCACCCGCTTGCCCTTGAACAGCGGACCGTCGCAATGCGGGCAGTACGCCACGCCCTTGTTGCGGTACTGGTCCTCGCCCGGGACATTCATCTGCCGCCAGCGGGCACCGGTGGAGAGAATCACGGTCTTCGCCTTCAGCGATGCACCATTGGCCAGTTGGATCTCGATCAGGTCCTTGCCGGGCACCAGCTTCTCGGCGCGCTGCAGGTTCATCACGTCGACGCTGTAGTCCTTGACGTGCTGTTCCAGCGCGGCCGCCAGCTTGGGGCCCTCGGTGTAGGGCACCGAAATGAAGTTCTCGATCGCCATGGTGTCCAGCACCTGGCCGCCGAAGCGTTCGGCCGCCACGCCGGTGCGGATGCCCTTGCGCGCGGCGTAGATGGCCGCCGCCGCGCCGGCCGGGCCGCCACCGATCACCAGGACCTCATACGGTGCCTTGGCCTTGAGCTTCTCGGCCTCGCGCGAGGCGGCGCCGGTGTCGAGCTTGGCGACGATCTCTTCCACGCCCATCCGGCCGGCGCCGAACACCTGCCCGTTGAGGAAGATGGTCGGGACCGACATCACTTCGCGCGCCTCGACCTCCTGCTGGAACAGCGCGCCGTCGATGGCGACGTGGCGGATGTTCGGATTCAGCACGCTCATCAGGTTCAGCGCCTGCACCACGTCCGGGCAGTTCTGGCACGACAGCGAGAAATAGGTCTCGAAAACGTACTCGCCATCCAGATCGCGGATCTGTTCGATCAGATCCTGGCCCAGCTTGGAGGGATGCCCGCCGACCTGCAGCAGCGCCAGCACCAGCGAGGTGAATTCGTGGCCCAGCGGCAGGCCGGCGAAGCGCAGGTGGATGTCCTGGCCCGGCGTGCCCAGCGCGAACGAGGGCTTGCGCTCGTTGTCATCGCGGGATTCGGTCACGCTGATCCGATCCGAGAGCGAAACCAGATCGGCCAGCAGCGCCTGCAGTTCCTTCGACGAATCGCTGTCGTCCAGCGACGCGGTGATCACGATCGGCCGGGTGACTTTTTCCAGGTAGGCCTTGAGCTGGGTCTTGAGGTTCGCGTCCAACATGCGGGGGCTCCTTGATGAAGGCGGAAGGAAGAACACGGGTGCGGTCGGGGAGACCGCAAGGGCGTTTGCAGTAGCGGCCTGGGCCGGAGGGAGGGAGCCAGGGGAGAGAGGACTGGCGCGGCGCAGGCCGCTGGTGCAAACGTCCGTCTGCGGAGGAAAGCGCCCGGGCGTATCGCCCGGGCGCCGTTACAACGGGTATTGCGTGGAAATCAGATCTTGCCGACCAGGTCCAGCGACGGGGCGATGGTCTTGGCGCCTTCCTTCCACTTGGCCGGGCAGACCTGGCCGGGGTTGTTGGCGACGAACTGCGCGGCCTTCAGCTTGCGCAGGGTCTCGGTGACGTCGCGGGCGATCGCGTTGTCGTGGATTTCCAGGGTCTTGATCACGCCTTCCGGGTTGATGATGAAGGTGCCGCGCAGGGCCAGGCCTTCTTCCTCGATGTGCACGCCGAACGCGCGGGTCAGCTGGTGGGTCGGATCGCCGACCAGCGGGAACTGGGCCTTGCCCACCGCCGGGGAGGTCTCGTGCCACACCTTGTGCGAGAAATGGGTATCCGTGGTGACGATGTACACCTCGGCGCCAGCCTTCTGGAATTCGGCGTAGTTGTCGGCGGCGTCTTCCACTTCGGTCGGGCAATTGAAGGTGAAGGCGGCCGGCATGAAGATGAGCACGGACCACTTGCCCTTCAGGGTGGCGTCGGTGACTTCGACGAACTCGCCGGCGTGGAACGCGGTGGCCTTGAACGGCTGGACTTGGGTGTTGATCAGGGACATCAGGTTTCCTCTTGGTTCGGAGGGGACAGGGGTGAAGCAACGGAAGCTAGGTTAATAGGCGTAGCCTAATCAATCCAATGGATTGATAAGATTGTATCAATAGATTTTATCTATCGATTGCCGTGGTCAGCCTCCCGATCGATATGGGGACTCGATGATTCCCGGCCAAGGTCACGGGCGATCGGTACTTTCGGCAGGGGGGCGCCGGTATCGGCCGGTCGTAACTTCGAAGGCTTTCCACTGTGGGGTTCCGAGATGACCGTATTGCGTCGCAGCGCGTTGGCGTGTGCCTTGTTGCTGGCGGCCTCGCTGCCCGGGCAGGCGGCCGAGTCCGCCGCGGTTCCGAAGGGACCGCTGCCCCGCACCGTGGTGCCGTCGCTGGTCAATCTCGAACTGAGGCTGGATCCGCGCCAGGAACGCTTCAGCGGCACCACCCGCATCGATGCCGAGGTCAAGGAAGCCACTTCCGTCCTGTGGATGCATGGACGCGATCTCGACATCCGCCAGGCCACCGCCCTCCTGGCCGACGGGCGCCGGGTCAAGCTGGCCGCCGAATCGGCCGACGTGTCCGGCGTGCTCAAGCTGACCGCTGCCGAATCGATTCCTGCCGGCAAGGCGGTCCTGGAAATCGTCTTCGAAGCGCCGTACGGGCAATTGCAGGGCGCCTATCGGGTCAAGCCGGACGGCCGCGACTACGTGGTCACCCAGATGGAGCCGCTCGGCGCGCGCAACACTTTCCCGGGTTTCGACGAACCCAGTTTCAAACAGCCCTGGGACATCACCCTGATCGTGCCCGAGCAGGACGTGGCGGTCGCCAACAGCCGCGAACTGAAAACCGAGTCGCTGGGAAATGGCTGGAAGAAGGTCACCTTCGCCCGCACCGAGGCGTTGCCCAGCTACCTGATCGCGTTCGCGGTCGGACCCTGGGACGTGCCGAAGGGGCCGGACATTCCGGCCACCGCCATCCGCAGCACCCCGATCGCGCTGCGCGGCGTCGCCGCGCACGGGCAGGGCGAGCGCATGCGTTACACGCTGGACAACACGCCGGTGATCGTCACCAAGCTGGAGGAATATTTCGGCACGCCGTATCCGTTCGACAAGCTCGACAACGTCGCCGCACCCGATTTCTGGGCTGGTGCGATGGAGAACGCGGGCTTGATCGTCTATCGCGACACCCTGATGTTCCCGGACGAGAAGTCCACTCCGCGCGAACGCCAGGCGTACTGGGGGGTCAGCGCGCACGAACTGGCGCACCAGTGGTTCGGTGACCTGGTGACGATGAAGTGGTGGGACGATCTCTGGCTCAACGAGGCCTTCGCCACCTGGATGGGCACCAAGATCACCGGCCAGTTGCAGCCGGGCTTCCATGCCGATCGCGGCCTGCTGGAGGGCGCGCTGGAGGCGATGGGCGAGGACAGCCTGGTCAGCACCCGCCGGGTGCACGAGCCGATCAACGATTTCACCGAGATCCAGTCCGCCTTCGACGGCATCACCTACCAGAAGGGCGGCGCGGTACTGTCGATGTTCGAGACCTATATCGGCGAGACGGCGTTCCGCGATGGCATCCGCAGCTACCTGAAGGCGCATGCGCGCGGCAACGCCACCAGCGGCGACCTGATTGCCGCGGTGGCGGCACAGAGCAAGGACCCGGCCGGTGTCGATCGCGCGTTCAAGAGCTTCATCGACCAGCCGGGCGTGCCTTACGTGAAGGTGGAAGTCGATTGCGACGGCAAGACGCCTTCGCTCAAGCTGCAGCAGCAGCGTTACCTGCCGCTGGGATCCGCCGCCAGCGCCAGCCAGACCTGGGGCATGCCGTTCTGCGTGCGCTACCAGGACGGCGATCAGGTGCGTTCCGAATGCAGCCTGGTCGAACAGGCCACCACGACCATGCCGCTGACCCAGGCCAAGAGCTGCCCGGCCTGGGTGATGCCGAACGCGCACGGCCATGGCTACTACCGGTTCGCGCTCGACGACAAGGCGGCCAAACAATTGGCGGGCGCATTCGCGCAACTGGACGAACGCGAGCAGCGCGTCTACGCGGATTCGCTGGAAGCGGCGTTCAAGGCCGGCAGCATCGACGCCGCCGGCTACCTGGCCGGCGTGCCGCAACTGGCCGCGGCCGAGGTGCGCCAGACCGCGACCGCGCCGATGGGACAACTGGCCTGGATGAAGGAGTACCTGGCCGCGGACGATGCGCAGAAGGCCGCCGTGGCCGCCTATGCGCGCAAGATCTACGGGCCGCGCCTGCAGGCGCTCGGCCTGGAGCCCAAGCCGGGTGAAAGCGACGACACCCGCATCCTGCGCCGCACGCTGATCGGCTTCCTGTACCGCACCGGCGAAAGCCCGGAACTGGGCGAGGAACTGGTGCGCCGCGGCCGCGCGATCATCGGCCAAAAAGCGGACGGCAGCGCCGGCACGGGCAAGCTGGATCCGGAAGCGGTTCCGCGCGACCTGCGGGCGGTCTCGCTGGCCGCGGTCGCACGGGCCGGGGATGCGGCGACCTTCGATTTGCTGGAGAAGCACCTGCGGGCGACCCAGGATGCGGCGATCCGCACGGAACTGCTGGAGGCGCTGGGCAACATGAGCGACGCGCCGCAGGCCGAGCGCGCCCGCGGCTTCATCCTGGAAAAGGGGCTGCTGCGCCGGAACGAGCTGGCGCCGCTGCTGATGCCGCAGATGGAAGCGGAAGCAGCGCGTCCGGCCCTGCGCCAATGGGTCGATACCCACTTCAAGACCCTGGAGCCGTCGCTGGCGCCGGCGGGCGCGCGGCTGGTTTCGGTCTATGGCGCGGGCATGTGCAGCAAGCAGGAAGCGGCGGATCTGCTGTCCCGGTTCGGTGAACGCATGAAGACGGTCGAAGGCGGCCCGCGCGCGCTGAAGCAGGAAGCGGAGAACATCGGCCTGTGCGCCGACCTGCGCGACGCGCAGCGGGCCAAGGGCTTCGGCGGCGCTTTGCAGTAAGCTGCGCGCCCGCGCTGGGCGGGCCGCAGGTCGCGCGATGGGCAGTTCCGGACAACCCGATGTAAACCAATGCCTGTCACGGGCGGTCGGCCGTCTTCCCGCCGGGGACGGCCGCCATATCGCCGAGCATCTGCTCTCGCACGTGCTCGGACGGGATCGCGCCTGGCTGTTCGCGCACGCGCGGGATCCGCTGGGCGCGGATGAGATGGCGCGCTTCGAGGCGTTGCTGGAACGTCGCATCGCCGGCGAACCGGTCGCTTACCTGACCGGAAGGCGCGGTTTCTGGACATTGGACCTGGCGGTCGGCCCGGACACCCTGATTCCGCGCCCGGAAACCGAACTGCTGGTGGAACTGGCGCTGGCCCGCCTGCCGTTGGAAGGCGCGCCGGACGTGGCCGATCTCGGCACCGGCAGCGGTGCGATCGCGCTGGCCGTTGCCAGCGAGCGCCCGCAGGCACGGATCGTCGCCACCGACGCCAGCGCGGGCGCGCTGGCGATGGCCGGACGCAACGCGCGCGAACACGGCATCGGCAATGTCCGCTTCCTCCAGGGGGACTGGTGGCTGCCGCTGGCAGGCGAGCGCTTCGATCTGGTGGCGAGCAATCCGCCCTACATCGCCGAGGCCGATCCCCATCTGGAGCAGGGCGACCTGCGCCACGAACCGATGACCGCGCTGGCATCGGGCATCGATGGCCTGGACGCGATTCGCATCATTGTCGCTGGCGCCCCGCGTCATCTGCGCGCGGGTGGCTGGTTGCTGCTGGAACACGGCTGGGACCAGGGCGCCGCGATCCGCGAGCTGTTGCTGCAAGCGGGTCTGGCCGAAGTCGCCACCGAGCGGGATCTGGAAGCGCGCGATCGCGTCACGCTCGGGCGCTGGCCGGGCTGAGCCGACCCGGCGCGGCAGCGGGAAAAGGCCGCGCCGGCTAGAATGGGCGCCTGTTTTCCGCGGGAATCGCCATGCGCACGCTCTATCCGGACATCGAACCCTACGACACCGGCACGCTGAAGGTCGACGATCGCCACACGCTGTATTACGAGCAGTGCGGCAATCCGGACGGCAAGCCGGTGGTCCTGCTGCATGGCGGTCCCGGCGGCGGCTGCAGCCCGAAGATGCGTCGTTTCCACGACCCGGCGAAGTACCGGATCATCCTGTTCGATCAACGCGGTTCCGGGCGCTCGACGCCGCACGCGGATCTGGTCGACAACACCACCTGGGATCTGGTCGCCGACATCGAGAAACTGCGTGAGCGCCTGGGCGTCGCGCGCTGGCAGGTATTCGGTGGCAGCTGGGGTTCGACCCTGGCGCTGGCCTACGCCGAAGCGCACCCTCAGCACGTCACCGAACTGGTCCTGCGCGGCATCTTCATGCTGCGTCGCTGGGAACTGGAGTGGTTCTACCAGGAAGGCGCCTCGCGCCTGTTCCCGGATGCCTGGGAGCACTACCTGGCGGCGATTCCGCCGGTCGAGCGCCACGACCTGATTTCGGCCTACCACCGTCGCCTGACCTCCGACGATCACGCGGTGCGGCTGGCGGCCGCGCGCGCGTGGAGCGTATGGGAAGGCGCGACCAGCTTCCTGCGGGTCGACGCGGATTTCGTCAGCGGCCACGAGGATGCCGAATTCGCGCTGGCCTTCGCCCGCATCGAGAACCATTACTTCGTCAACGGTGGTTTCTTCGAGGTCGAGGGTCAACTGCTGCGCGACGCATCGCGCATCGCCGACATTCCCGGCGTCATCGTGCATGGCCGCTACGACGTGGTGTGCCCGGTGGCCAATGCGTGGGAACTGCACAAGGCGTGGCCGAAGGGCCGGCTGGAGATCACGCCGACCTCGGGCCATTCCGCCTTCGAGGAAGAGAACATCGACGCGCTGGTGAGGGCCACCGACGCGTTCGCCTGAATTCTGCCCCACGGGGCGTTTTGCCGGCGGGNCGCCTCATGGAGATGAAATGTCGGAAGAAGAAATCGTGGTCAAGGACAGCAATGGCACGGTGCTCGCCAATGGCGACTCGGTCACGCTGATCAAGGACCTGAAGGTGAAGGGCACCTCGGTGACGCTCAAGCGCGGCACCCTGGTCAAGAACATCCGCCTGACCGACGACGAGGAACTCATCGAGTGCAACGTCGACAAGGTCAAGGGCCTGGTGCTGCGCACCGAGTTCCTCAAGAAAGCCTGATCCGGTCCGCCGTGGCGGATGGATCGAAGAAAGCCCGCGCCGGATGGCGCGGGCTTTTCGTTTCAGGCGGGCTCAGGTCCGGCCGCGCGCAGCGGCTTCCAGGTTCGGGGCCGCGTCCCGCGCCAGCCAGCGCTCACGCAGCACGTCGTAGGCCCAGTTGAAGCCCAGCGTGTAGGGCAGGAAGAACAGCAGCAGGCCGATATCGAGCACGAACGCCTGCACCAGCCCGATCGACAGCCACCAGGCGGCCAGCGGCACGGTCGCGACAATCAGACCCAGTTCGAACAGCAGCGCGTGGATGACGCGGACCTTGGGGGTCCGCTCGAAGCCCCAACGCTGCTGGGCGCGGTCGAAAGCCGCGGTGTAGGCCATGTTCCACAGCATCGCCAGGGTCGAAACCGCCAGGGTCAGCGCGCCGGTGTGCAGCAGCGACTTGCCCAGCAGCCAGGCCAGGGCCGGCGCGGACAGGGCAATGGCCAGGCCTTCGAAGGCCAGCGCGTGGAGGACGCGTTCCCTGAGGCTCTTTTCGGGGGCGGCGTGATTCGGGTTCATGGCAAGCTCCTGCAAAACAACAGGCGAGCATTCTCATCGGCTGATAGGATGGGTTGAAGTTGGAATCCATCGGGAAAGCCGATATATGAATCCCTCACCGGAATCCCTGCAGGCGTTTGCCCAGGCCGTCGCCCTGGGCTCGTTCAGCGCGGCCGCGCGCCGGCTGGGCAAGAGCCAGTCCACGGTCAGCGAAGCCATCGCCCGGCTGGAAATCGACCTGGGCGTCACCCTGTTCGACCGTTCCGGCCGGCAACCCCGGCTGACCGAGGCCGGGCAGGTGCTGGCGGGCCGGGTCGAGCAGGTGCTGGCCGCGTCCGATCGCCTGCAACGGGTGGCGGCGGAACTGGCGGGCGGGCGCGAGGCGCGGGTGACCCTGGGGCTGTCCGATGCCTACCAGTCGGCCGGTTACGAAGCACTGCTGGCGGAAATGGCCGAGCGTTACCCGGACCTGGAGTTCGAATGCCTGCTGGCCGAGCGCGAGGACCTGATCGAATTGGTGGATGAAGGCCGCGCCACCCTTGCCGTGCTGGCCGCCCGCGAGCACTACGCGCCGGAACTGGGCTCGGCGACGGTGGCCGAACGCGCCGAATTCGACCTGTTCGTCGCCCACGATCATCCGCTGGCGAAGTTGCCGCGGGTGCGGGTCGAGGATCTGGCGGGCTGGCGCCTGCTCGCATTGAGCACGGTGGGCCAGCCGGAGGCGCGGGACGATGCGCTGCCCGCGGGCGACGGCCGCTGGACCGCGCCGAACTACCTGCTGCTGCTGGAAATGGCGGTGCACGGCTTCGGCTGGGCCGAACTGCCGCGCTGGCTGGTCAACGGCTACGCCGGTGGCCGCCTGCGGGAACTGAAGGTGGCGGGCTGGCCGCGCAGCCAGGCGGTGGACATCATCTGGTCGCGGCGGCGGCCGCTGGGGCCCGCGGCCAGCTGGATGCTGGAGCGCCTGCTGGCCGAACCGGCCTGAACGACCGCGGCTAGCCGCGCGGGGTGCCGTCCAGGTTGTGTTCGATCATCCACAGGCCGGCCCAGAGCTTGGCGTCCAGTTCGTAGCCCTCGCGCAACTTCGCGGTCAGCCAGGCCGCCGCCTGCGCGCGCGGGATTTCGTGGACGGTGATGTCCTCGTCGCCATCGCCGCCGCCCGGGCCGACCTTGCGCAGGCCGGTGGCACGCACGAAGGCGACCTTCTCGCTGCTGCTGCCGGAAGACGTGGGACCGATCAACAGGACTTCCGCGTGCGCGGCGGTCCAGCCGGTCTCCTCTTCCAGTTCGCGGATGGCCGAGACCTCGATGGATTCGCCGGCATCGATGTCGCCGACCAGCCCGGCCGGCATCTCGATGGTGCTGGCCTGCAGCGGTACCCGGAACTGCTCGACGAACAACACCCGGTCGTCGGGAGTCACCGCGATGATGATCGCGGCCAACCCGCCGCTGTGGGTGCGCTCGGAATACTCCCAGGTACCGCGCTCGACCATCCGCAGGTAGCGGCCTTCGTAGACGGTGCGGGGTGCGGCGGTCTTGCGGTGTCGGGAAGCGTCATCCATGCGGCGATGCTAACGGCTGGCGATGACGTTTTGTAGGCGCCGGAGGGCGCCGCGCCGCGATCAGGCGACCGAAAGGCCCGCCGCTTCCAGCAGGCGCCGCCGGGTCATCGGCCCGAATCGCAGCGCTTCGGCCAGGGCGTGCAACACATCGCCGTCGGCGGCGGCGCGGCCGAACCCGGCTTCCTGCGTGCCCAGCGGCGCGTCCAGCGCGATGGTGGTCAGCTCGCGCCACAGCAGCGCGTGCTCGCGCTGTTCGCGCAGGCGCGCGGCGATGCCGGCGGCGCCACGCAGGCGCAGGAACGGCACCTCGTCGATGCGCGCGAGCAATGTGTCCAGGCTGCCGAAATGGGCCAGCAGCACCGCGGCGCTCTTGGCGCCGATGCCGCTGACGCCGGGAATGTTGTCGACCGCGTCGCCGGTCAGCGCCAGGTAATCGGCGATCTGCCGCGCCTCCACGCCGTGGCGCGCCTTGACCCCGGCCATGCCCCAGCGCTGGCCGCGGGCGAAATCCCACTGCTCATCGTGTTCCCACAGCAACTGCGACAGATCCTTGTCGGCCGAGACGATCACCCCGCGGAAACCGGTGGGGCGCGCGCCGTGCAGCGCGCTGCCGATCAGATCGTCGGCCTCGTATTCGGCATGCGCCAGCACGCTCAAACCGAGCGCGGCGCACAACGCCTTGCAATGGCCGAACTGCCGGCGCAGTTCCTCGGGCGCCGGATCGCGATTGGCCTTGTAGGCCGGATAGATGCGGTTGCGGAAACAACTGTCGAGCGCTTCGTCGAAGGCGATGGCGATGTGCCGAGGACGTTCCTTCTCCAACAGTTCCAGCAGGAAGCGGGCGAAGCCGTGGACCGCGTTGGTGGGCCAGCCGTCGGCGTCGTGGAACTCGTCCGGCATCGAATGCCAGGCGCGGAACACGTACAGGCTGGCATCGACCAGGTAGAGCGGACGCGCCGGCGCGAGGTCGGCGTCAGCGGCCATCGGGCTGCCAACGGCTGAGCAGGTCGGCCGGATCCGGCCGTTCCCGCTCGGGCGCCTCCATCCGCGGCGTGCCGATATGGATGAAGCCGACGATGCGTTCGTTCGCGCCCAGGCCCAGCAGTGTGGCGACGGCTTCGTCGTAGGCCATCCAGCCGGTCAGCCACTGCGCGCCGAATCCCAGCGCCTGCGCGGCCTGCAGCAGGGCGAAGCAGACGCTGCCCGCGGTCAGCAACTGCTCCTGCTCGGGCACCTTGTGGCCGGGCGTGATCCGGGCGATCACGGTGACGATGTCGGGCGCATGGGAGAAGCGCGCGCGATCCTTCTCCACCGCCGCGGCCGGTGCCTCCGGATCGCGCGCCAGGGTGCGCTCGGCCAGCGCATCGCCCAGGGCGAGCCGGGCCGGACCCGAGATGTGCAGGAACCGGTACGGCACCAGCTTGCCGTGATCCGGCACGCGCACCGCGGATTGCAGCATGCGGCGCAGGGTGGCCGGGTCGGGTCCGGGTTCACCGAGCTGGCGGGACGGTACCGAGCGGCGATCGTCGAGGAACTGGAGGGGGGAGGCGGCAGACATGCCGGCAAGTTTAACTTGTCATTCCCGTTGCACCGCGCCAAAGTGCCGATCTGGTCACGCCAGGTTCGCACTGGATTTCCTACGATGTGTGAGTCGCCTGACCTTAACGGGTCGTTTGCAACTTTCGCCTGCCAAGGCGGGGAACCTTGCGCATGACGAACAGCCCTCACGCCACTGCCAGCAGTGGACACGACCCGCGCCTGCTCGGCCAGGCGCGTGATGCCGTGCTGCCGCCGTTGGCGGATGCGTTCATCCAGGCGCTGGGCCGTTTCGACGACGCGCTGTTCGATCGCGCCGAGCGCGCCGGTCCCTCGCAGATGGCGTTCCTCGACGCGATGCGCGAACTGCGCCGCCGGCGCGAGGAAATCATCGGGCGTTTCCGCAATGCCCTGCTCGAAGCCTGGCGTTCGCTGGAAGCCGGCCAGCCGCTGTCCGCGGAGGAGATCCTGATACGCGGCGACAGTTCCGGACTGAGCCTGGTCACCGAGCAGGAACTGGAATCGCGCCTGGCCGCGCGCAATCTGGCGGCGGTGCTGGCGCGTGACTGCAAGCCGGTGCTGAGCCGGCTGGAGCGTCGGCTGTCGGTGCTCGCCAGCGTCAAGCTGGACGGCGAACACAATCCCATCGGCGCCGAGCACATCGGCGCGGCCATCCACACCGCCTTCGGCACCAGCGATCTGGCGCTGGAGGTCCGGCTGGTGGTGGTCAAGCTGTGCGAACGCGAACTGGTGCCGCTGGTGGCCCGCATCTACGAGGCGCTCGACCAGCGCCTGGTCCGGGTTGGGGTGGCGCCGGACCTGCCGGCGGGCCCGAAACCGGCCCCGACGCCGGTCCCGCGTCCGGAAACCTTCGACAGCGAGCCGCTGATCCAGGACGAGGAGATGCACGCGCCCGCCTGGGCCGCGCGTTTCGTCAACCGGATGGCCGGCTTCCGCGAAATGCACGGCGGCTCGGGCGGCCGTGCCGAAACCGAAGAGGGCAGCTACGGGCAGGCGCCCGGCACCCAGACCGTGCTGCTGGAAGCGTTGCACCACCTGCTGCAGGAGTCCCGCAGCCAGCGCGGTCCGGAGTCGGCGCGTGGCGCGCTCGGCACCCGCGATCTGTCGCAGCGGGAAATGCTGTCGGTCCTGTCGCTGCTGCAGTCCACCCCGAGCGCGACCCTGCGGGCCGCGATTGGCGACACCGGCGAATCGCTGGCGCAGCGGCTGAAGAACGAAGTACTCAGCAGCGCCACCCAACTGGGCGTGGATCCGTCCACCGCCCGGCTGGCGCCGGTCGACGAGGACGCCATCGATCTGGTGGGCATGCTGTTCGACGTCATGCTGGACGAGCGTGATCTGGAAGGGCGGCCGCGCGAACTGATCGGCCGGCTGGTGGTGCCGTTCGTGAAGGTGGCGCTGCTGGACCGGCGCATGTTCGTGCAGAAGACCCATCCCGCCCGCCGCCTGCTCAATGCGCTGGCCGAGGCCTGCGAAGGCAACAACGGCGAGAGCGCGGCCGAGCGCACCCTGCTGACCAAGGTCGAGGAAGTGGTGGATCGGCTGGTGGCCGAGTTCAACGAGAACCTGGCCATCTTCCTGACCCTGGAAGAAGAATTCCGCGCGTTCCTGGACCAGCACCGCCGCCGCATCGAGATCGCCGAGCGCCGGGCCGCCGAGATCCAGCGTGGCCAGGAGCGCCTGGAAACCGCGCGCACGCGCATGAATGCCGAGCTGTCGGCCCGCGTCGATGGCCGCGAGTTGCCGGGCGCGATCGAGGAGTTCCTGCGCCAGCCGTGGGCCCACCACGTCACCATGACGCTGCTGCGCGAAGGCGAGGACAGCAACGCATTGCGCGACGCGCTGACGCTGGCCGACGGCATCCTCGAGGAACTGACCGAGGCCCAGCGCCAGATCATCGGCAAGCCCTGGCTGCAGGCCTGGCGTCCCGGACTGGTGCAGGTGTTCGCCAGTGTCGGCATGAATGCCGATGCCGCCCACGGCGCCGTGGACGCGCTGCACGACACCCTGCAGGCGATCGCCGCATCGCGCCCGGACCTGCAGAAATCGCTACCGGAGCTGCCGCAGGTCATCCTGCCCAAGCCGGCGGAGGACGAGAACACGCCGATCCAGATCGTCGGCGGGATCGACACGCTCGAATTCGATCATACCGACGCCGATCACTTCCGCCTGCTGGCCATCGGCACGTGGCTGGATTTCATCGACAAGGACAACAAGGTGCAGCCGGGCAAGCTTTCGTGGGTGAGTCCGATTTCCTCGCGCCTGCTGTTCGTCAATCGCCGTGGCGTGCGCTTCTGCGTGGCCTCGCCGGAAGAACTGGCGGCAATGGTGCGCCTGGGCCGGCTGCGCCGGCACATCGAGGAAGATGCGTTCGACAGCGCCATGCAGGGCGTGATCGATCGGCTGGAGCCGGCCGCCCGCCCCGGCGGCACGCCCTGATCCCGCGCCGCATTTGCTAGCATCGGCTCCGACACAAACGGCACCGGAGTACGCATGGCGGTCGAGGTTCTGGTCCTGAAGGAAACCGCAGCGGGCGAACGGCGCGTGGCCGCCACCCCGGAAACGGTCAAGAAAATGGTCGCCGCGGGCGCCCAGGTGCGGTTCGACCCCGGTGCCGGACGCTCGGCCGGTTTTCTCGACGAGGCCTACGCCGGCGCGGGTGCGCGCCCGGTCGATGGCGATACCCTGGCCAATGCCGACGTGGTGCTGTGCGTGCAGCCGCCCGCACCGGACACGCTGGCCCGGTTGAAGACCGGCGCGGCGCTGATCGGCATGCTGCATCCGCAGGCCGATGCCGCGCGTGCCGAAGCCATCCAGGCGCGCGGCCTGCTGGCCTTCCCGCTGGAGCGCCTGCCGCGCACCACCCGTGCGCAGGCCATGGACGTGCTCAGTTCACAGGCAGGCATGGCCGGCTACAAGGCCGTGCTCATCGCCGCCCAGCTCGCCCCGCGCTTCTTTCCGATGCTGACCACCGCGGCCGGCACCATCCGTCCGTCGAAGGTGCTGATCGTCGGCGCCGGCGTGGCGGGCCTGCAGGGCGTCGCCACCGCCAAGCGCCTTGGCGCGCAGGTGGAGGGCTTCGATGTGCGCCCGGAGACCCGCGAGCAGATCGAATCGCTGGGCGGCCGCTTCCTGGACCTGGGCGTGAGCGCGGCCGGCGAGGGTGGTTACGCGCGCCAGCTGACCGACGACGAGCGCCGCGAACAGCAGCGCCGGCTGGCGGAACATCTCAAGGGCGTGGATGTCATCGTCTGCACCGCCGCGGTGCCGGGGAGGCCGGCGCCGAAGATCATCACCACCGCGATGGTCGAGGGGATGAAGCCGGGCAGCGTGATCGTGGATCTGGCCGCGGAGACCGGCGGCAACTGCGAGGCCACCCGGCCCGGCGAAACGATCGAGCACCAGGGCGTCACCGTCGCCGGACCGCTCAATCTCGCCAGCATGGGCGCGGTGCACGCCAGCGAGATGTACGCGCGCAACGTGCTGAACTTCGTCTCGCTGTTCCTCAAGGACGGGGCGATCAGCTTCGATTGGCAGGACGAACTGCTGGCGAAGACCCGCTGGCCCGAACCGGCGGCCTGAGGCCGCCGGCGAGGCGTCGCCGCCGGTTCAGGGGCGCGCGGTCTCGTCCTTGGGACGATGCTGTTCCAGCCAGGCGCGGCGCTGCTCCGGGGTCATCTTCTTCCAGTCCTCGCGCAGCTTCTCGCGCTGCTCCGGCGGCATCTCGCGCATGCGCAGGAACAGGGCCCGCGCGCGATCGCGCTGCTCGGGATTCATGTGTTCGAAACGACGCATGCCGCGGCGTGCCTGCGTGCGCTGTTCGGGGGTCATCTGCTGCCAGCGGCGTCCGTGCTCCATCATCCGCGAGCGGCCCTGGGGATCGGCGTTCCAACGATCCCGCAGCGGCGCGATCAGGGTTTCACGCTGCTGCGGCGTCAGCTTCTCCCATTCCGGCAGCGGCGCGGGCGCCGGGACCGCCTGCTGCGCCAGCGCCTGGCCGGTCCACAGCAACGACAGGCCCAGCAGCGACAACAGGGAACAACGCAGGGTTCGGGTCTTCATCGGTTCACTCCATCGCCAGCGGCGGCGCCTCGGAGGAGGCCAGCCACAGGTACAGATCGGGATTTTCGTCGAGCAGGGTGTTGGCGGGAAGCGCCGCGTCCGGCGTGGCCGCGGTGATCGCCGGTTCCGGGGATTCCGGCGCCGGCGCGGGGGACGACGGCAGCCATTGCAGGCCGATCATCACCGCCAGCACCGCGCTGAACGCGGTGGCGGTCAGCCACGGCCAGGCGCGCCGCTGCGACGCCGGCGCCGAGTGGCGGGCCGCGCGCAGGCGTGCCAGGGTCCGCGGGGACACCTGCGCGAGCGCCGCGGCATGCGCCTGGCGCGCGCGGGCGTCGAAATCATGTTCGTGGGCGGGGTTCATCGGAATTCCTCCAGTTGCTTCTGCAGCGCATCCCGCGCGCGCGACAGATGGGTCTTCACCGAGCCTTCCGAACAGCCCATCGCGCGGGCGGTGTCGGCGACATCGAGTTCTTCCAGCACGCGCAGGGTGAAGGCTTCGCGCTGGCGGGCGGGCAGGCCGCGCAGGGCCTGCACCAGCCGTGCATAGGCCTCGCGCTGTTCGTGCGACTGCGACGGTCCGTGCGCGGCGTCGGCCCAGTCCAGCGAAGCCTCGCCTTCGCCCTCTGCCTCCGGCCGCAGCCAGCGCAGGCGGAAGCGCTGCCGGCGCTGCACGTCGACGATCTTCCGCCGCAGGATGCTCCAGAACAGCGGTGTCCACTCGGCGGCGGGCCGCTCGCGGTAGCCGAGCATCTTCATCATCGCGTCCTGCACCGCGTCCAGCGCGTCGTCGCGGCTGCGCAGTCCGGCCTCGGCGAAACGGAACGCGCGGGTGCCCAGTCCGGCCAGGAACTGATCAAGCGACATTGCCGGCGAAGCCGCCACTGGCGGCGTCGCGACATCGGTTTCTTGTCCGGGGCCGGTACTCACCAGCACAGCTTAGCTCCGGCGGTCCCAGCGGCGCTCGATCCGGTCGCCGCGGCGGTCCAGGCGCGCCTCGATGCGATCGCCCCGACGGTCCAACTGGCGGTCGATGCGCTCGCCGCGCGCGTCCAGGCGGGCGGCGGCGCGCGGGTGGCCGTGCGCGGCGGCCCGATCTGCGCGGCGATCGAAGTGCCGCTCGATGCGATCGCCGCGGACATCGAGGCGATGTTCGATGCGCTCGCCACGCACATCGAGGCGGTGGTTGGCCCGATCGCCGGGATCGGCGGCGAAGGCCGGGGTGGCGATGGCGGACAGCAGTACGGCCAGGCACAGCGGGATGCGGTGGTTCATGGCGGTTGCCTCATGGCGGGTGGCGGGAACGGAGATGCTTGCGACAGGGGAAACGCCCCGCCGGCGCGCGCGTTGACAGGCGCGCGGCGGGGTTCCGCCGGGTTCAGGTGCGGTTATGATGCGGAAACGCCGCGGCGCGACCCGTCGGCGCAACGACAATCTGGGAGTGCGTGGATGAACGACGGTTTCGTGGCCTTGTACATCTTCATGCTGGCGGCCATCGCCGGGCATGTGATCATTTCCCGGGTGCCGGTCATCCTGCATACGCCGCTGATGTCCGGCTCCAACTTCATCCACGGCATCGTGCTGATCGGCGCGATGGTGGTGCTGGGGCACGCGGACACCACCCTGGAGAAGGTCATCGGCTTCATCGCCGTGCTGCTGGGCGCGGGCAACGCCGCCGGCGGCTACGTGGTGACCGAGCGCATGCTGGAGATGTTCAAGTCCAGCAAGCCGCAGCCGGGCAAGGAGGGCAAGTGATGAGCTGGACCCTGCCCGAACTGCTGTCCTTCCTGGTCAAGGCCAGCTATCTGGTCGCCGCGACCCTGTTCCTGCTCGGCCTGCAACGCATGGCCTCGCCGCTGACCGCGCGCAGCGGCATCCGCTGGGCCGGGCTGGGCATGCTGATCGCCACGGTGGCGACGTTCTTCCTGCCGGACCTGCACAACATCCCGCTGATCATCGCGGCGGTGGCGATCGGCAGCGCGGTGGCCTGGGTATCCGGCAAGCAGGTGCCGATTACCGACATGCCGCAGATGGTCGCGCTCTACAACGGCATGGGCGGCGGTTCGGCGGCGGCGATCGGCGCGGTTGAACTGCTGCGCTTCTCCTTCCTGGTCCATCGCGACACCACGCACTGGAGCGAGTCGGCGATCGCCGCGCTGGCCGCGCGTCAGCCGGATGCGACGACCCTCGCGCTGGCGGTGATCGGTTCGGCGATCGGCGCGGTGTCGCTGTCCGGTTCGGTCATCGCCTGGGCCAAGCTCGACGGACGGCTGGACAAGCGGGTGGTGTTCCCCGGCCAGCAGGCGTTCAACCTGCTGGTGTTCATCGCGATGCTGGCGCTCGGAGGCTGGGCGGCCTATACCTTGTCGGTCCCGTACATCATCGCGTTCTTCGTGGTGGCGCTGGCGCTGGGCGTGCTGATGACCCTGCCGATCGGCGGCGCCGACATGCCGGTGGTGATCTCGCTGTACAACGCCTTCACCGGCCTGGCGGTGGCGTTCGAGGGTTACGTGCTGGGCAACGAGGCGCTGATCATCGCCGGCATGATGGTCGGCGCGGCGGGCATCCTGCTGACCCGGCTGATGGCCAAGGCGATGAACCGGCCGATCCGCAACGTGCTGTTCTCCAATTTCGGCGGTGGCGGGCAGGCGCAGGAGATCTCCGGTTCGCAGAAGCCGATCGAGGCCGGTGACGTTGCCGCGATGATGGCCTTCGCCGAGCGCGTGGTGATCGTGCCCGGCTACGGCATGGCGGTGGCGCAGGCGCAGCACAAGATCTGGGAACTGGCGCAGAAGCTGATCGATCGCGGGGTGAAGGTGAAGTTCGCCATCCATCCGGTCGCCGGCCGCATGCCCGGGCACATGAACGTGCTGCTGGCCGAAGCCGGCGTGCCCTACGATCTGATCGCGGACATGGACGACATCAACCCGGAGTTCGCCAACACCGACGTGTCGCTGGTGATTGGCGCCAATGACGTGGTCAACCCGGTGGCGAAGACCGACCCCGCCAGCCCCATCTACGGCATGCCGATCCTCGACGTGGTCAACAGCAAGAACACCATCGTGATCAAGCGCGGCAAGGGCACCGGTTTCGCCGGCATCGAGAATGCGCTGTTCTACGCCGACAACACTCGCATGCTGTACGGCGACGGCGCGGAGATGGCCAGCGCGCTGGTCAGCGAACTGAAGGCGCTGGACGGCGGCGGCCACTGAGCCGCCGCTCCCACACGCGGACTTCAGCGCGGGACGCGCCGCATGATCCCGGGCGGGCCTTGCGCTACTTCGCCAGCCAGGCCGCCAACAGCGGAGACACCAGCAGGCACGCCCAATCCAGCGTGCCGTTGGCGAGCTGGGCCAGGGTCCAGGCATGGGAGAGCCCCAGCCGCAGCGCCGATTCCCAGGGCAGCAGGCCGAGCACGAAGCCGAGCTGGCTGGCGATGATGAACCAGTTCGCCAGCACCGCCATCGCCACCGTCGCCAGCGCGGCCACAAGCGCGCGGCGGCCACCCGGGCGCACGCCGGCAAAGCGCAGGAGCACGGCCGCGTCCAGCGCCGCCAGCAGCGCCATCCAGCCGGATTGTCGTCCCAGATAGAGCGCCAGCAGCACCCAGATCAGGCTGAAGCACAGGCCACCGAGCAGCAGGATGATCGGGGTCAGCCAGCGGGAGGATGGCGTGGAAGGGGCGGCGGGCGGCATGAAGGCTCCGACAGGGGGCCGCCAAGGATAAGGCCTGCCGGCCCCGCCCGGGCTGCCGCGATACAATGTCGGCCTTGCGCGCCCCCCACGCGCCCCCATGTGAACGGCATGTATTCCCGCAGCAGCGAACCCGTCCAATTCGAGCGTGACTGTCCCGCGGTGCTGGTACCGCAGGGCGAGAGCGTGACCCTGCCGGCAGGCACCTACGGCTACATCACCCAGGCGCTGGGTGGCAGCTACACGGTCTTCGTGGAAGGCAACCTGTTCCGCATCGCCGGCAAGGATGCCGATGCGATCGGCAAAGAGCCGACCGAGCCGCTCAGCCTGCCGGACAACGCCAGCGACGACGAAGTCGAGCAGATGGTGTGGCAACAGCTGCGCACCTGCTTCGATCCGGAAATCCCGTTCAACATCGTCGATCTGGGACTGGTCTACGAGGCCCGGCTCAACCATCGCGACGATGGCCAGCGCGAGGTCGAGGTGAAGATGACCCTGACCGCGCCCGGCTGCGGCATGGGCGAGATCCTGGTCGACGACGTACGCAGCAAGCTGGAGATGATTCCCACCATCGCCGAGGCGGACGTGGAACTGGTGTTCGACCCGCCGTGGGGCCGCCACATGATGTCGGAAGCCGCCAAGCTGGAAACCGGCATGCTCTGAGCGCCTGCGCGCTTTTCCCTTTTTTCGCAGTGGAATACAGGAAGCAAGTGATGAACGTCGCCAACGCCGCCCCCCTGGTCTACCGGGTCGAACGCTCCGCCCAGGCCCGCAGCACCGCCGAGCGCGAGAAGATCCTCGCCGCGCCGGGCTTCGGCTTGCATTTCACCGACCACATGGTCGCCATCGAGTGGGACAAGGCGCAGGGCTGGCACGACGCGCAGGTGCGTCCCTACGGTCCGCTGGCGCTGGATCCGGCCGCGTCCGTGCTGCACTACGGCCAGGAAATCTTCGAGGGCATCAAGGCCTATCGCCACGCCGACGGCTCGATCTGGACCTTCCGCCCCGACGCCAACGGCGCGCGCCTGCAACGTTCCGCCCGCCGCCTGGCGATGCCGGAACTGCCGGTGGCCGAGTTCACCGAATCGCTGCGCCAGCTGATCGCGGTGGACGCCGACTGGGTGCCGGGCGCGCCGGAGACCAGCCTGTACTTCCGTCCCTTCATGATCGGCACCGAGGCCTTCCTCGGCGTGCGCGCCGCGCAGAAGGCCGGCTACTACGTCATCGCCAGCCCGGCCGGCGCGTACTTCGCCAAGGGCGTGGCGCCGGTGTCGATCTGGCTGTCCACCGACTACGCGCGCGCCGCCAAGGGCGGCACCGGCGCGGCCAAGTGCGGCGGCAACTACGCCGCCTCGCTGCTGCCGCAGCAGGAAGCGCAGGCGCAGGGCTGTTCGCAGGTGCTGTTCCTGGATCCGGTCGAGGGCAAGTACCTGGAAGAACTGGGTGGCATGAACGTGTTCCTGGTCTACAAGGACGGCACGATCGTGACCCCGGAGCTGTCCGGCAGCATCCTGGAAGGTGTGACCCGCTCCAGCATCCTGCAGCTGGCGCGTGATCGCGGCCACAAGGTCGAGGAGCGCAAGGTGTCCATCGACGAATGGAAGCAGGGCGTGGCCTCGGGCGAGATCGCCGAAGTGTTCGCCTGCGGCACCGCCGCGGTGATCACCCCGATCGGCGAGCTGAAGGGCCGCGATTTCTCGGTCGGCGACGCGAGCGCGCCGGCCGGTGAAGTGACCATGGCCATCCGCAAGGAACTGACCGACATCCAGTACGGCAAGATTCCGGATCGCCACGGCTGGCTGGTCAAGCTGCGCGACTGAGGCGCGGCGCTGGCGAAATGACGAAAAGGCCGGGCGATGCCCGGCCTTTTTTCGTTTGCTGGAATCGCCATGGCGGTCAGGTCGCGAACTTCTTCGCGCCGGCCACGCAGGCGACCACGCCCACGGTTACCGCGAGCATCGTCCAGCTCACAGCTTCGCCGAGCAGCAGCGCGGCCAGGGCGAGCCCGAAGAACGGCTGCAGCAGTTGCAGCTGCCCGACCGCGGCGATGCCGCCCTGCACCAGCCCGCGATACCAGAACACGAAGCCGATCAGCATGCTGAAGAGCGAAACGTAGGCCAGCCCGATCCAGGCCAGTGTACCCACCGGGGCAAAGGAATCCGGTCGCGACGCAAACGTGATGGGCAGAACCACCGGCAGCGACAACGCCAGCGCCCAGCAGATCACCTGCCAGCCGCCGAGCCGGCGGGACAGCCGCGCGCCCTCGGCATAGCCCAGGCCGCAGACCAGAATCGCGGCCACCATCAGCAGATCGCCGGCCCAGGAGGCTTCCGCATCGTGCATGAGCGCATAGCCGGCCACACACAGACTGCCTAGCACCGAGAACAGCCAGAATACCGGTCGCGGACGCTCGCCGCCGCGGATCACCCCGAAGATCGCGGTGCTCAGCGGCAACAGGCCGACGAACACGATCGTGTGCGCCGAAGACACGTGTTGCAGGGCGAGCGCGCTCAGCAGCGGATAGCCGACCACCACGCCCAGCACCACCACCGCCAGCGAGGGCAGGTCGGTCCGATCCGGGCGCGGCTGGCGGAACGCCCGCAGCAGAAGCAGCGCGAGCAGGCCGGCGATCGCGGCGCGGGCGGCGGTCAGGAACACCGGATCCAGATCCAGCACCGCCACCCGGGTGGCCGGCAGCGAGCCGGCGAAGATCACCACGCCGATGAAACCGTTGATCCAGCCGCTGCTCGCCTTGTCCATTGCCTGACTCTCGGGGAATGCGGCCAGTGGACCATGCCGGCGCCGTCATCCCCAGATACAATCCAGTACAGTTGCAAGTAACTGTTATGCCTTGTTGGGCCGTACGGTTGAGAGGAGGGAGCGCGATGGGCCGGCAGTCGGGCAGTACCCGCATCGATCAGGTGATGGCGGCCATTCGGGCGCGGATCGCCGCGCGCGCCTATGGGCCTGGCGCGCGGTTGCCTTCGGTGCGCGCGCAGGCGAAGGCGATGCAGGTCTCGGTGTCCACCGTGGTGGAAGCCTACGAGCGCTTGGCCGCCGAGGGCGTCATCGGTTCGCGGCCGGGTTCGGGCTTTTATGTCGCCGGACCCGTCGCGCCGCTGGCGCTTGCACGGATGGGGCCGCGGCTCGACCGGGAAGTGGATCCGATGTGGATTTCGCGTCAGTCGCTGGAAACCGACGCGGCGATGCTCAAGCCTGGCTGCGGCTGGCTGCCGGCGGCGTGGATGTACGAATCGGGCATGCGCCGCGCGCTGCGCGCGGTGGCGCGGGCCGACACGGTGTCGCTGGCCGACTACGCCACCCCGCTCGGTGCGCCGGCACTGCGGCAACTGCTGGCGCGGCGACTGGCGGGCAACGGGGTGGAGGCGTCACCGGATCAGATCATGCTGACCGATTCGGGCACCCATGCCATCGATCTGATTGCGCGCTTCCTGCTCGAACCCGGCGATACCGTGCTGGTCGACGATCCCTGCTACTTCAATTTCCACGCGTTGCTGAAGGCGCACCGGGTCAAGGTGGTCGGCGTGCCATACACGCCCGCCGGGCCGGATCTCGAAGCATTCGGCACCGCCCTGCAGGCGCAGGCGCCCAGGCTCTACATCACCAATTCGGGACTGCACAACCCGACCGGCGCGGTGCTGTCGCCGGTGGTCGCGCACCGATTGCTGAAACTGGCGGAGATGTCGAACCTGGTGATCGTCGAGGACGACATCTTCGCCGATTTCGAAACCGCTCCGGCGCCGCGGCTGGCCGCGTTCGACGGCTTGTCGCGGGTGATTCAGATCGGCAGCTTCTCCAAGACCCTTTCGGCGTCGCTGCGCTGCGGCTTTATCGCCGCGCGCCCGGACTGGCTCGACGCGCTGGCCGATCTCAAGCTCGCCACCGGTTTCGGCGGCAGCCGGCTGGCCGCCGATGTCCTGCTGGCGGCGCTGACCGATAGCGGCTATCGCCGGCACATGGAGGGCGTACGGTTGCGCCTGGCCGATGCGCGCGAGCGGATCATCGCGAAGCTGGGTGAGGTCGGCATCACGCCGTGGCTGACGCCGCAGGCCGGTATGTTCCTGTGGTGCCTACTGCCGGCCGGCGTCGATGCGGCGCAACTGGCCCGCGACTGCCTGAAGGACGGCATGGTGCTGGCGCCTGGCAATGCCTTCAGTCAGTCGCCGGAGGCGGGGCGCTTCATGCGCTTCAACGCCGCGCAGTCGCTGGACCCGCGGATCCATGCCGCGCTGAAGCGCGCGCTGGCACGCTAGCGGTGCGTCGCCACGCGGCCCGGATCAGGCCGCTTCGAAACGGTTGGCAGCGACGTTCTTGCGGACCTTGGCCGGATCCCAGATGCGGCCGTTCATGGCGATGTAGACGCCCGGCGGCAGCGACTGCACCGCGCCGACCGCGCAGCCGATGTTGAACTCCGCGTCCGAGCCGCGGAAGCGGGCCGGATTGAGCGCGCCGGTCATCACGATGGTCTTGTCCGGAATGGACTTGAGCACATGGCCGGTCTGCACCATCGAGTCGGTGCCGTGGGTGATCAGCACGTGGCGGGCCGGCTGCGCGGCGACGGTGGCGCGGATCAGTTCGCGGTCCTCGTCGGTGATGTGCAGCGAGTCCTTGCGGATGATCGGGATGACGGTGAAACGGAACGCCACCCCGAGTTCCTTCAGGATCTGGCCGATCTGCGGATCGCCGATCTGGTAATCGGACTTGTCGTCGAAATAGATCTTGTCGATCGTGCCGCCGGTGGTGACGATCAGAAGTTCTTCCATCTCAGGGCTCCTGCGCGGTCGCGGCTTCCGCGGCGCGCGCTTCTTCGGGGGTGACCAGGTGGTAGTCGTCGCCGTACACCTCGCACAGCGCCAGCCACGCCGCGCCCGGGGGCGCGACAACCCGCCAATTATCGCCGTTCCTGCGGCTGAAGGTGCAGCGGGCGGGCGCATCCCCGTCCTCGCTCGCGATATCGGCGCCAATGGTGATCATCAACGCCATGTTGTCGTAGTCGCGCAGGCGCGGCGGACCGCCCAGCGGCCAGGCGTGGTATTCCCAGGCGCAGCAGCTGGCGCGCCCGGATTCGACCAGGTGGCCGTCGAGCACGCGCAGGTCCGCGTAGCCGCCGCTGAAGAAATGGAAGAGTTTGCCGGTCGCCGGATCCTGGCGATAGAGATCGCCCAGACAGTTCGGGCCGGCTCCACACATGCCGCGTGCTTCCACTTCGAAGAAGCCGTCCTGATCGATGTCGATCAGGTCGACGTCGCGCAGCGGTTCTTCCATGGCGTCGGTTCCCAGCGTCAGCGCCGGCTGGAACCGCGAGCCGCCCGGAGCGGCAATCGCCACCTCGTAGCGGGCCGGCGACACCGTGCCATCGGCACCGGCCGCATCGCATCGAACCGCCAGGCGCAGACGCGAGCCGTCCGCCTGGGTGACAACCTGTTCGCGAGGTCGGCATTCGTTGCCGCCTTCATCGGCGAACGCGGGCGAGGCCGCGCACAGCGTCAGCAGAAACAACACCGCCCAGCGCAGCAGGCCGCCTTGTCCGCCGCGCGTGATCACGGCGCGGCCCTGCGGCCGAAGCGGGCGCGCAGCGCCGGCCAGCTGGTGGCCAGCACGATGCCCACCGACAACGCGATGCCGCCCCACGCATAACCCGCCTCGGCCGGCCGCGACCACGCGACCATGACCGCATGGGCAAACCAGAACAGGGCGAACACCCCCGCCCAGAACGGCGCCCGCGGCCGGCGCAGGAAATGCCCCAGCGACAGCAGGAACGGCGGCAGGCAGAACACCAGCAGCACCGCCAGATAGTGGCGGTCACCGCGGAACCACAGTGCGTACAGCGCCGACAGTGCCAGCAGCATCAGCGCGGACGGGATGCGCGGACGCGTCATCGCTGGCCCTCCAGCCGGCGTGCGACATCGGCCACGCGACGGCCGAGCGCGCGCGCTAGCGCGGCTTCATCGTCGCTGAGCACGGGGTCGTCGCTGCCGCCGGCCACGTGGCTGGCGCCGTAGGGCGAACCGCCGGTGCGGGTGGTGCTCAGCAATGTCTCGGTGAACGGAATCCCGACCAGCACGCAGCCATGGTGCAGCAGCGGCAACTGCATCGACAGCAGGGTCGATTCCTGGCCGCCGTGCTGGGTGGCGGTGGAAGTGAACACCGCGGCGGGTTTGTCGACCAGGGTGCCGCTGGCCCATTCCGCGCCCAGGCCGTCGATGAAATGCTTGAGCGGCGCGGCCATGTTGCCGAAGCGGGTGGGGCTGCCGAGGATGAGGCCGGCGCATTCGGCCAGGTCGCGCGCTTCCACGTAGGGCGCGCCTTCCTCGGGGACCGGAGGCGCGGCCTGCTGGGTCACCGGCGCCACGGGCGGCACCGTGCGCAGGCGCGCCGCCATGCCCTCGACCTCGCCGATGCCGCGCGCGATCTGCCGGGCCAGGCGGGCCACCGATCCGCCGCGGCTGTAGTAGAGCACCAGGATCTCGGCCATGCATCGGTCCATTCGCGTCAGGGCCGCCTAGTATCCCCCGGGGAACGCGGCGATGTCGCGTCGCGGACGCATCGGTTACCCTTTCGGCGTCATGGAGCCACTGGATTCCGTCAATCGCTGGACCGACCGCCTGCGCGACCGCGCGCGCGCCGGTACCTTCTTCCGTTTCCTGGCCAAGCGTTTCCTCGACGATCGGCTGTTCCAGGCGGCGGCGTCGCTGGCCTACACCACCCTGTTCGCGCTGGTGCCGCTGGCGATGGTGGTGTTCGGGGTGTTGTCGGCCTTCCCGGTGTTCGATCGCTGGAGCGACCAGCTCAGCGACTACATCTTCTCCAACTTCGTGCCCAATGCGGCGCGTTCGGCGGAGATCTACATCAAGCAATTCTCCGCCAGCGCGGGCCAGCTCACCGCGGTCGGCGTGATCGTGCTGGTGATTTCACTGCTGATCACGCTCAACAGCGTCGAGGCGACCTTCAACCGGATCTGGCGGGTGGCCTCGTCGCGGCCGAAGTTCGGCCGTTTCCTGGTGTACTGGACGGTGCTGACCCTGGGCGCACTGGTGGCGGCGGCGTCGCTGGCGATGTCGGCCCGCTTCTTCGCCCTGCCGCTGTTCGCGACCAGCGAGGGCCAGGTGCTGCGCACCTTCGTGCTGACGCTGGCGCCGCTGCTGATCGAGTTCGCCGCCATCACCATGATCTACCGCGTGGTGCCGCACCGGACCATCAAGCTGCGCTATGCGATGGCCGGCGCATTGCTCGCCACCGTCCTGCTGGAACTGGTGAAGTGGGGCCTGGGCCTGTACCTGGGCAGCTTCAATACCTATCAGAAGATCTACAGCACGTTCGCCGCGGTACCGATCCTGCTGATGTGGATCTACCTGTGCTGGGTGGCGATCCTGATGGGGGCGTCGCTGGCGTCGGCGATGGCGGCCTTCCGCTACCAGCCGGTATCGATGCGGCTGCCGCTCGGCTACGAAATCTATGGGCTGCTGCGCATGCTGGGCCGCTTCAACGAAGCCCGCGCGCAGGGCCAGGGCCTGCACAGCGACCAGATCCTGGCGCTGGAGCCGATGCTGACCGATTCGCTGATCCAGCAGATGCTCGGCCAGTTGGCCGACATCAACCTGCTGCGGCGGGCGGAGGAGGGCGAATGGTTGCTGGCGCGGGATCTGGACGACATGACCCTGGCCGAGCTCTACGAGGCGTGCCAGTTGCGCATTCCGATCGCCGAGGCGCACCTGCCGTGTCGCGACGATTCGCTCGGCATCGCCGCGCGCCGCACGCTGGACGAATTGCGGGTGCCGCTGCGCGAACTGCTCAAGCGCCGGGTTAGCGACATCTATCTGGATTCCAACGAGGACAATCGATGAGAGTGGTGCTGACAATCCTGCTGGCGGGCACGCTGGCGCTGGCCGGCTGCAAGCCTTCGACGCCGGCCGCCCCCGCTGCGACCGGTGAACCAAAACCGGCCGCGGAAGCGCCCGCGGCCGATGCCGGCAACGGCATGCAGGTCCGGGAAACCACCGCCGATCTGCCGACACTGGCGGTCGATACCATCGATGGCGGACGGTTCGAACTGTCCGCGCAGCGCGGCAAATGGGTGGTGGTCAACTTCTGGGCCACCTGGTGCGCGCCCTGCCTGAAGGAGATGCCGGAACTGTCGGCGCTGGATGCGATGCGCGAGGACGTGCAGGTCATCGGCCTGGCCTACGAGGACATCACCGCCGCCGACATGCAGGCGTTCCTGAAGGAACACCCGGTGGTCTATCCGATCGCGATCCTCGACGTGATGGCGCCACCGGCTGATTTCGCGACACCGCGCGGCTTGCCCACCACGTATTTGATCTCGCCCGAAGGCAAGGTGGCCAAGGCGTTCGCCGGCCCGGTCACCGCGCGTGATCTGGAAGCCCTGATGGCGCAGTCGGCGGGCAAGCCGGGCTGATGGACGCGGTCCGCTTCCTGATCGAAGGCAAGGTGCAGGGCGTGTTCTTCCGCGCCTCCACCCGCGAACAGGCACGCCGGCTGGGCCTGGCGGGCATGGCGCGGAACCTGCCGGACGGGCGCGTGGAAGTGATCGTGGCCGGCGAGCCGGAGGCCATCGAAACGCTGGCGGGTTGGCTGCACCATGGCCCACCGCAGGCACGGGTCGAACGGGTGGAACGCTCGCCGTGGACCGCGCCGGTGCCGCCGGGATTCGAAGTCGGCTGAAGCGCGTCCCGCAAACAAACGCGTTCGCAAACAAAAAAGAGGCGGCCAAGTGGCCGCCTCTTTCGTTTGCGTCGGTTCGGTCCGGCTTACTTCTTGCCCTGGCCGTTGCCCTTGTCCTTGCCACCCTGTCCTTGTCCCTTGCCCTTGCCGCCGCCGCTCTGCGCCGGAGGACCGTGTTCGCCGCCGCGTCCCTTGTCGGAGGCTGCGTGGCCGTTGCCCTGCGCCGGACGCGAGCTCTTGCCGCCGCCGTTGCCGTTGCCGGCATTCGCCGGCTTGCCCTTGCCCGGACCATGCTTGGACCAGTCGACATGCACGTTGCGATCCACCGCGACCGGATAGCCCCAGCGGTCATAGGTGCGCGAGAAGCCGTTCTTCAGCGCATGGAACTGCGACGAGCCGGGCTTGATGCCCATGCGCTTGGCGATGGCGCCCCAGCCCTGGCCGGGATTGCGCTCGTACTCATGGACGACATCGATGCAGGGCAGGCGCAGGATGTGCGCGATGGCGCAAGCGTAGTAGATGTCGCCCGCCGACCAGCGCCGGCCGAACAGGTCCGTCACCAGCGAGCGCGGTGCACCGTAGTAGCCGGTCATCTCGTCGATGAAGGGCTCGCGGTAGCGCGAACCGTAGTCGTTGATCTCGATCAGGCGGGTGTCGACCCACGCATCGCCCGTGCGGAAGTTGTAGCCGACCACCTGCGCATTCGCGGCCGAAGCGGTGGCGAGCAGCAGGCCGGCGCACAGCGCCAGCAGCGGTCTGGAATGGCGGATGGTGTTCATGGGGCACTCCATTGGCGGATGTGATTCAGGTGCGGCGAGTCTTGGGAGAACGGACTGAATCGGCAGTGAAACAGGTCACGTAACTCACATTCCACATGGGAAACGTTCAGCCGCGCGGAACGAGCGCGCGGATCAGATCGGAAACGGCGCGATCGGCTTGAGCACGCCGTACTTCTCTTTCTGCGGTTTGCCCTTCAACGGCGGAAGGCCGAAGGTCTCCAGCGGCACCTGGGTGTCTGGCAGGCGATCCAGCAGGTCGCGGATCAGGGTCAGCCGTCCGCGTCGCTGATCGTTGAAGTCGACCAGCGTCCACGGCGCGTCGGTGGTGTGCGTGGCTTTGAGCATCGCCTCGCGGGCGGCGGTGTAGTCGGCGTATTTCTCGCGCGCCTTCAGATCGATGGGCGAGAGCTTCCAGCTCTTGAGCGGTTCCTCGGCGCGTTCGGCGAAGCGCTCCTCCTGGCGCGACTGATCCACCGCCAGCCAGTACTTGAACAGCAGGATGCCGTCGTCCACCAGCAGCTTCTCGAAGATCGGGACCTGGGCCAGGAACCGGCGGTACTCGGTGGCGGTGCAGAAGCCCATCACCTTTTCCACCCCGGCGCGGTTGTACCAGCTGCGATCGAACAGCACGATTTCACCCGCCGCCGGCAGGTGTGCGATGTAACGTTGCAGGTACCACTGGGTACTTTCGCGTTCACCGGGTTTGGGTAGTGCGGCCACATGGCACTGGCGCGGATTGAGGTGTTCGCGGATGGCGTTGATGGCACCGCCCTTGCCGGCGGTATCGCGGCCTTCCATCAGCACCACGATGCGCGCGCCCGCGTGCGCGGCCCAGCGTGCCATCGCTGCCAGTTCCAGTTGCAACGGCTTGAGCAACTGTTCGTATTCCTTGCGCTTGAGTTCTTTCATGGGGCCTTCTTCCGGCGGTTCTGGCGGGAGGTGCCGGCCATGCCGCGCGCCACTTCCAGCAGCGCGCCCTGCTGGCGGGAATTCAGTTCGCGGTACGCGGCCAGGAGATCGTGTTCGCCGCGCGTGCGCGCCGGATCCAGCTGGGTGGCCAGTTCCGCCAGCAACGCGCCGGCCGGTACGCCGAACGCGCGGGCGAGGGCGGCCAGCTGATCCTTGCCGGGCAGTTTGTCGCCGCTCATCCACGATCGGACGGTCGCGGCGCCGACCCGGGGAATGGCGGTGGCGATGTCGGCGGCGCTGAGTCCGCTGGCCTTGGCGAGCATGCGCAGGGTGGCGTCGATGGACATGGCCGTTCCTGTAGTCATTCCTTGAGGCGGGGCCGCAGGGTGGCGAGGTTGCAGGGCCGGGTGCGGGCGTCGAGTTGCGCGGAGATGATGCGTTCCCAGGCCGTGCGGCAGGCCGAGGTGGAGCCGGGCAGGCAGAACAGGAAGGTGCCGTTGGCCAATCCGGCGAAGGCGCGCGACTGCAGCGAGGAGGTCCCGATTTCCTCGAAGCTGATCGCGCGGAACAACTCGCCGAAGCCCGGCATCTCCTTGTCGAGCAGCGGCAGCAGGGCTTCCGGCGTGGAATCGCGGCCGGTGAAGCCGGTGCCGCCGGTGACGAGGATGCCGTCCACCTCCGGATCCGCGATCCAGCGCGAAACCAGTGCACGCAGCTGGTAGCGGTCGTCCGGAAGCAGGCTGCGCTCGGCGATCCGGTGGCCGGCGTCGGTGGCGGCGTTGGCGAGGTAGTCGCCGCTGCCGTCCTCGGCCAGGGTACGGCTGTCGGAGACGGTCAGCAGGGCAAGGCGCAGGGGCAGGAAGTCGTTGGCATGGCTCATGCCGGCAGCGTAAGGGCTGGCCGGCGCGGCTTTCAATGGTGCCCGTTCACGACCGGCACGCATCCCCCGCCATCGCGGCGGTATCCGCGCCGCAAAAGGCCTCAGGCATCCAGCGGAAGGCGGAACCGCAGGGTGCCGTCGTACGGCTCCCAACCCAGGTGCCGGTACAGCGCCTGGGCGGTGCGGTTGTCGTGATCGGTTTCCAGCTCCAGGCGCGCGGCACCCGAATCCCGGCCGAATGCCGCCGCGGCGTCCAGCAACGCCCGCGCCACGCCCTGGCGGCGGGCCTCGCGGACGACGTAAAGGTCGTTGAGCACCCAGACGCGTACCGCGCGCACGGAGGAGAACGAAGGAAACAACTGGGTGAATCCCAGCAGGCGTCCGCCGTCCTCGGCGACGAAGATCACCGACTCCTCTCGCGCCAGCCGCTCGTGGATGAACGTCGACGCCAACGTGGCGTCCGGGGCCTGCTCGTAGAACTGCCGGTACAGATCGAACAGTGGCGCGATCGCGCCCGCGTCGGCCAGGGTCGCGCGTCGTACCGTGATGCTCATGCCGCCTCCGTCAGTCGGGCCAGTTCGTCGGCCTGGTATTCGTGGGTCAGGCGATCCACCAGCGGATCCAGATCGCCTTCCATGATGTTGGGCAGATCGTACAGGGTCAGGCCCTCGACCCGGTGATCGGTGATCCGGCCCTGCGGGAAGTTGTAGGTGCGGATGCGCTGGCTGCGGTCGCCGCTGCCGACCTGCAACCGCCGCGAGGCGGCCTGGGCGGCCTGCTGCTTGCTGCGCTCGGCGTCGAGCAGTTGCGCCTTCAGCCGCTTCATCGCCTTGTCGCGGTTGGCGTGCTGGCTGCGCTCGGTCTGGCACTCGACCACCACGCCGGAAGGCACGTGGGTGATGCGAATGGCCGATTCGGTCTTGTTGACGTGCTGGCCGCCGGCGCCGGAAGAGCGGAAGGTGTCGATCCGCAGATCCGCCGGATTGATCGCGATGTCCTCGACCTCGTCCACGTCGGGGATGATCGCCACGGTGGCCGCCGAGGTATGGATGCGGCCCTGCGATTCGGTTTCGGGCACGCGCTGCACGCGATGGGTGCCGGATTCGAACTTGAGCCGCGAGAACGCGCCGCGCCCGCTGACCTTGGCCACGATTTCCTTGTAGCCGCCATGCTCGCCGGGATTGTCGGACTCGATCTCCACCCGCCAGCCCTGGCGCTCGGCGTAGCGCGCGTACATGCGGAACAGATCGCCGGCGAAGATCGCCGCCTCGTCGCCGCCGGTACCGGCGCGCACTTCCAGGAACAGGTTGCCGTCGTCGCGGTTGTCGCGCGGCACCAGCAGCAGCGACAGTTCGTCTTCCAGCTCGGCCAGGCGCGCGCGCGCGACGGCGATTTCCTCTTCCGCCAGATCGCCCAGGTCCGGATCCCCGCGCATCGCCTCGGCCGAGGCCAGGTCGCGCTTGGCCTTGGCTTCCTCCGCCAGCGCCAGCGCCACCGGTTCCAGTTGTGCGAACTCGCGCGAATAGTTGCGGAAGCGATCGTTGTCGCCGGCCACGCCGGGGTCGGCCAGCAGGCGTTCCAGTTCCTCGCGGCGTTCGGCCAGCGCTTCGAGTTTACGGCGCAGCGTCGGCGTCATCGGGTTTCTTGGGATGGGAGTAGGGCGCCTTTTCCGGGAACAGGCGATCGGCGGCGCGCGCCAACTCGGCGTCGCCGGTCAGCGCGGCCTCGCGTAGCGCGGCGGTCGGCGGATGCAACAGCCGGTTGGTCAGCGAGTGGGCCAGGAATTCCAGCACCGCGTCCGGATCGCGACCGTTGGAGAGTTGCTGGCGGGCCTTGGCCAGCACGTCGTCGCGTGCCTGCTCGCCATGCGCGCGCAGGCGCTTGAGCGGCTCCTGGCGGCTGCTGGCATGCAGGGTTTCCACGAAGCGGGCGACCTGCAGTTCGATGATCGCCTCGGCGGCGTCGGCGGCCTCGCGGCGGCTGCGGCGGTTGTCTTCCACCGCGCGCTCCAGATCGTCGACCGTGTACAGGTAGGCGTCGTTGAGCTCGGCCACGTCGGCGGCGATGTCGCGCGGGACCGCCAGATCGAACAGCAGCATCGGCTTGTGCCGGCGGCGCGCGAGCGCCTGTTCAACATGCGCGCGGAGCAGGATTGGCTCGCGCGCGGCGGTCGCCGAAAACACCACGTCGGCCTCGGCCAGGTGGCGTTCCAGTTCGCCCAGCGGCAGGGCGTAGCCGCCGTGCCGGCTGGCCAGTTCCTGCGCGTGGGCAAGCGTCCGGTTGGCGATCAGCAGCCGCCGCACCCGGCCTTCACTGAGGTGCTTGGCCGCCAGCTCGATGGTTTCGCCGGCGCCGACCAGCAGCACGGTCGAGTCGCTGAGGCGGGCGAACGAATCCTGCGCCAGGCGCACCGCGGTGGAGGCTACCGACACCGGATTGGCGCCCACGCGGGTGTCGGTGCGGGCGCGCTTGGCCACCGCGAAGGTTTGCTGGAACAGCCGGTCCAGGCGACTGCCCAGCGCGCCGTGCTCGCGCGCGTTGGCCCAGGCGTCCTTCACCTGGCCGAGGATCTGCGGTTCACCGAGCACCATCGAGTCCAGCCCGGTCGCGACCCGGAACAGGTGGCGCACGGCGTCGGCGTCGCGATGGCGGTAGAGATAGGCTTCCAGCCCGTCGGCATGGGTCGCCAGCCAGTTCGCCAGCACCTGCCCGTCATGGGCCACCGCGTACAGCTCGGTGCGGTTGCAGGTGGACAGCAGCGCGGCTTCCTCGACCTGCGGCAGGGCGCGCAACGCGGACAGCGCCGACGGCAACGCGCCAGCGTCGAACGCCACGCGTTCGCGCAGTTCGACCGGCGCGGTCTGGTGATTCAGTCCGAGGACCCACAACGTCATCGTTCAGGTGCTTGCGCTAAGCTGCTGGCTGGTAAGTGGCCGCTATTTTACGGCCCACGTGAGTCTCATGCCCGCAATATTGCGTCTCAGCCTGGTGCTTTCCTTGCTGTTGGCCCTGTCCGGCCCCGCGATGGCCTCGCGCAAGGCGCCGCCGGCGCGGGACGATGCCCTCACCACGGTGATGGCGGGCGAGTTCGCGCTCCAGACCGGGCAGCTGTCGGAAGCCTCCCGCTGGTACCTGGAAGCGGCCCGCGCCACCGAGGATGCCGGGCTGGCCGAGCGTGCCACCCGCATCGCCCTGCTTTCCAACGACGACGCCGGCGCCACCGAGGCGCTCAAGCTGTGGCGCGCCCGCGCGCCGAAGTCGCTGGCCATGCGCGGTGCCGAAGCCACCCTGGCGCTGCGCCGGGGCGATGCCCGCGCAGCCCGCCGGGAACTGGGCACGCTGATGGCCTCGCCCGACGAGATGGGCTGGCGCTACGCGCTGACCGCGCTGGGCAGCGGCGGCAAGGATCCGGAGCTGCCGGCGAAACTGCTGGGCGAACTGGTCGACGGCAACACCATTCCCGCCCAGTTGCAGGCCTGGCTGGCGTTCGCCGGATTGGCCCAGCAGCTGGAGCAGCCGGAACTGTCGCGCCGGATCGTCGGCAGCGTGGTGGACCGCTTCCCGCAGGAGCCGCGCGTGGTGCTGCTGCACGCGGCCCAACTGCGGCGGTCCGGTGACGAAGCCGAGGCGCGCAAGGTGCTGGGCGGGCTGGGACCGGACGTACTGGAAAAGCCCGAGCTGCGGTTGGCAGTGGCGGCCGAGTACGAGGCGCTGGGGGATTCGGTGGCCGCGGCGGCCACCCTGGCGAAGGGGCCGCAGGACGATCAGAGCTACGCGCTGCGGGCCTCCCTGCTGGCCAAGGCCGACAACACCACCGCGCTGACCGCGCTGTATGACGAACTGCGCCGCGAGGCCAGCCAGCCCGACGGCGGCCGGCGGTTGCTGCTGGGACAGATGGCCGAGTTCCTCAAGCGTCCGCAGGAAGCGCTGGACTGGTACCGCAGCGTGCCGGCCGGCAGCGCCCGTTCCGAGGCGCGCCTGCGCGCCGCCAACACCCTCTACGAACTGGACGACAAGGCCCAGGCGTTCCAGGAACTGCGCACCCTGCAGGGCGACGCCTCGGCCGACGACGACGCCCGCCGCAATGCCTATCTGCTGGAAGCCGAGCTGCGCCAGAAGAACGGGGACGACAACGGCGAGCTGGATGTGTTCGCGCGCGGCCTGGCGGCCTATCCGGACGACATCGAGGTCCTCTATGCGCGCGGCCTGGCCTGGGAACGGCGGGATCGGATCGATCGCGCGGAGGCCGATTTCCGCAAGATCCTGGTCATCGATCCGGAGAACACCGCCACCCTCAACGCACTCGGCTACACCCTGGCCGATCGCACCCAGCGCTACCGGGAAGCGCTGGAGCTGATTGATCGCGCGCGCGTGGCCGAGCCGGAGAACGCCGCCATCATCGACAGCTACGGCTGGGTGCTGTACCGGCTGGGACGGTTGCCGGAAGCGCTGGTGCAACTGCGCCGTGCCTTCACCCTGCAGAAGGATCCCGAGATCGCCGCGCACGTCGGCGAAGTGCTGTGGGTGATGGGGCAGAAGGACGAGGCGCGCAAGTATTTCGACGAGGCGCGCAAACTCGACCCTGAAAACCGCTCGCTGCAGCGGGCGCTGGAGAAGACCGGAGCATGAAGTGGAACTGGCGTGGCCCGCTGCTGGCGGCCTGTGTGTTGATGCTGGCCGCCTGCGCCAGCGGGGGTGGTCGCAAATCCGCGCCGCCGCCACTGGATGATCCCGAGGACGTGGCCGCCGCGCAGGCGCGCCAAGCCACCCGCGAAGCGTGGTTGCGCGGGCAACCGGAATGGGGATTCGAGGCGCGGGTGGCGGTCAGCCAGGCCGGCAAGGGCGGCAGCGGCCGGCTCGACTGGCGCCAGCAGGGCGCGCAGTACACCGCTTCGTTGAGCGCCCCGGTCACCCGCCAGAGCTGGCGCCTCAGCGCCGGCTCCGACGGCGCGCGGCTGGAAGGGCTGGAAGGCGGCCCCCGCCAGGGCGAAGACGCCGATCTGCTGCTGCGCGAAGCCACCGGCTGGGACATTCCGGTGCAGACCCTCTCGGAATGGGCGCGCGGCCTGAGCGGGCAGGGCAGCCCGGAGTTCGGTCCCGAGGGCCAGCTGCAGGCGTTGCGCCAGGCTGGCTGGACCATCCGCTACACCGAGTGGCTGCCGGCCGCCGGCGCTCAGCCCGCGATGCCCCGGCGAATCGAGGCCGAGCGCGGCCAGGCCCGGGTCCGCCTGATCGTGGATCGCTGGGATCTCGGGGCCGCGCCGTGACGGCATCCTCTCCGGAGGACGGCTGGTCGGCCTGGCCCGCACCGGCCAAGCTGAACCTGTTCCTCCACATCACCGGCCGCCGGCCGGACGGCTATCACCTGCTGCAGTCGGTGTTCCGGATCCTGGATTGGGGCGACACCGTGCACCTGCGGGTGCGGCCGGATGGCGCGATCCGCCGGGTGGGAGCTTCCGTTCCCGGCGTGGCCGAGGCCGATGACCTGTTGGTGCGCGCGGCTAACTTGCTAAAAGAAGAGGCCAATTGCGCGCAAGGAGCGGACATCTCCGTTGAAAAGCGCATTCCAGCCGGCGGTGGCTTTGGCGGCGGCTCGTCCGACGCGGCGACGGTGCTGGTCGTGCTCAACCGGCTCTGGGGCACCGGCCTGCCGGTGGAGCGACTGGCGGCGCTGGGCCTGCGGCTGGGCGCGGACGTACCGGTGTTCGTCCGCGGGCACAACGCCTGGGCCGAGGGTGTCGGTGAACAGCTCACCCCCATCGCGCTGCCTCCGGCCTGGTACGTGCTGGCCGACCCCGGCGTCCATGTCCCCACCGCGGCACTTTTCCAGGCCCCTGATTTGACGCGAAACGCGCCACCCGCGAAAATGTCGGACTTCGTTTCGGGACACCTGCTCGGCAATGCGTTCGAGCCGGTACTGCGCCGCCGGGAACCCGCCATCGAGGCGGTGTTCCAGGCCTTGGCGCGTATCGGCACGCCGCGGCTGACCGGATCCGGCAGCGGTTGCTTCGTCGAGTTCGCACAGCGGACCCAGGCGGAAGCGGCGCTGGCGGAACTGTCCGGCCTGCGGGCCTGGCTGGCGCCGGGCGCGCCGCGCTCGCCGCTGCAGGATGCGCTCGAACCGGAAACCTAACGCCTAGGGGCGTCGCCAAGTGGTTAAGGCACCGGGTTTTGATCCCGGCATTCGTAGGTTCGAATCCTTCCGCCCCTGCCAATCCGCGGTTTTCCTGCAGCGCCCGCGAGGGACTGCGCCGCGACTTCCCGCCGCCGCCAGAAGCCACGCCGAGAGAGAAAAATGCAAGACGACCGCAACCTGCTTGTCTTCTCCGGCAACGCCAACAAGCCGCTGGCCGACAGCATCTGCCGCGAACTGGGCGTGCGTCCGGGCAAGGCGCTGGTGTCGCGCTTCTCCGACGGCGAAGTGCAGGTGGAAATCGAGGAGAACGTCCGCCGGCAGGAAGTGTTCGTGGTCCAGCCCACCTGCGCCCCGGCCGCGGAAAACCTGATGGAACTGCTGGTGCTGATCGACGCGCTCAAGCGCGCATCGGCCGCCAGCGTCACCGCGGTGGTGCCGTACTTCGGCTACTCGCGCCAGGATCGCCGCCTGCGTTCCTCGCGCGTGCCGATCACCGCCAAGGTGGCGGCCAAGATGTTCAGCGCGGTCGGTACCGATCGGGTGCTGACGGTGGATCTGCACGCCGACCAGATCCAGGGCTTCTTCGATATCCCGGTCGACAACGTGTACGCCTCGCCGCTGCTGCTGGCCGACATCTGGCGCGCCTACGGCACCGACAACCTGATCGTGGTCTCGCCCGACGTGGGCGGCGTGGTGCGCGCGCGCGCCGTCGCCAAGCGCCTGGACGATGCCGACCTGGCCATCATCGACAAGCGACGTCCGCGCGCCAATGTCGCCACCGTGATGAACATCATCGGTGACGTGGACGGCAAGGACTGCGTGCTGGTGGACGACATCGTCGACACCGCCGGCACCCTGTGCGCCGCCGCAGCAGCGCTGAAGTCGCGAGGCGCCAAGAAGGTGGCCGCGTACTGCACCCACGCCGTGCTCTCGGGCCCGGCGGTGGACAACCTGAACAAGTCGGTGCTGGACGAACTGGTCGTCACCGACACCATCCCGCTTTCGCCGGAAGCGAAGGCGTGCGGCCGCATCCGCCAGCTCAGCGTGGCGGAACTGCTGGCCGAAACGGTTCGCCGCATCGCCTTTGGCGAGTCGGTGAGCTCGCTGTATGTGGATTGACGGCCGGGATTCGTGATTGGGGATTCGGGATTGGCGTTTGCGAATCCCGAATCCCGAATGCCAAATCCCGGCATTCAAACGGCTCTCCTGGTCGCGGGGGAGTCTTCAAGGCCGCCGCGAGGCGGTTCATCAACCTAGGTAGTTAGCAAACATGGCAAAGACACACGAAATCAAGGTCCAGCGCCGCGAAGACGAGGGTAAGGGTGCGAGCCGCCGCCTGCGTCACGCCGGCAACGTTCCCGCCATCGTCTACGGTGGCGAACTCAAGCCGGTCAGCATCCAGCTGAACCACAACGAAGTCTGGCTGGCCAGCCAGCACGACTGGTTCTATTCCTCGATCCTGGACCTGAGCCTCAATGGCGACATCCAGAAGGTGCTGCTGCGTGACATGCAGCGTCACCCGTACAAGCAGCAGATCATGCACCTGGACTTCCAGCGCGTGAACGAGAACGAGACCCTGCGCACCGCGGTGCCGCTGCACTTCATCAACCAGGACACCTCGCCCGCCGGCAAGTCGGCCGACGTGGTCGTGACCCACGAACTGAACGAAGTCGTGGTCGAGTGCCTGCCGAAGGATCTGCCGGAGTTCATCGAGCTCGACCTGTCGAACCTGGCCGTGGGCGCCGTCGTGCACCTGTCGGAGATCAAGCTGCCGGCCGGCGTGGAAATCCCGGAACTGAAGCTGGGCAAGGAACACGACGTCGCCGTCGTGATCGCCAAGCACGGCAAGGAAGAAGCCGAGGCTCCGGCCGAAGGCGCCGAGAAGGAAGAGAAGTAATCTTGCGCCACGGTGCGTCCGCGTCAGCGGGCGCACCGGCGTGAGGCACTGCGATGGCAGGTCTTCGTCTCATCGTCGGACTGGGCAATCCCGGTGCCGAGCACGCCAGAACCCGGCACAACGCCGGGTTCCGTTTTGTCGATACCCTGGCCGAGGCACAGGGCGTGCGGTTTGGCCTGGAAAGCAAGCTGTTCGGTGAAACCGCCAAGGTCGTGGTCGCCGGCCAGCCAATCTGGCTGCTCAAGCCGGCCACCTACATGAACCTGAGCGGCAAATCGGTGACCGCCGCCCTGCGCTATTGGAAGATTGCGCCGGAAGAGGCGCTGCTGGCCCACGACGAACTGGACCTGGCGCCCGGCGTGGCGCGGCTGAAGTTCGATGGCGGCCACGGCGGCCAGAACGGCCTGCGCGATACCCTCCAGTTGCTGGGGCATGGCAAGTTCCACCGCCTGCGCATCGGCATCGGCCATCCCGGCCACAAGGACAAGGTGACCGGCTGGGTGCTGGGCAAGCCGGGCAAGGACGACGAAATCCTGATCGGCCGCGCCATCGACGACGCCATCGACGTACTCCCGCTGGCCGTGCAGGGCGATTTCAACGAGGCCATGAAGCGGCTGCACACGAGCAGGGATTAGGCATTGGGGATTCAGGATTCGGAAAAGCGCTTTTCGAATCCCGAATCCCGAATTCCCAATCCCGGATATTTATGGGCATCAAATGCGGCATCGTCGGCCTGCCCAACGTGGGCAAGTCGACCCTGTTCAACGCGCTGACCAAGGCGGGCATCGCCGCGGCCAATTTTCCGTTCTGCACCATCGAGCCGAATGTCGGCGTGGTGCCGGTACCGGATCCGCGACTGAACCAGCTGGCCGAAATCGTCAAGCCGCAGAAAGTGCTGCCGACCGCGGTCGAGTTCGTCGACATCGCCGGGCTGGTGGCCGGCGCGGCCAGTGGCGAGGGCCTGGGCAACAAGTTCCTGGCCCACATCCGCGAGGTCGACGCGATCACCCACGTGGTGCGTTGCTTCGAGCACGGCGACATCGTCCATGTGTCCGGCAAGGTGGATCCCATCGCCGATATCGAGACCATCGACACCGAACTGGCGCTGGCCGACCTGGATAGCGTCGAAAAAGCGCTCAACCGCGCCGAACGTTCGGCCAAGGCCGGCGAAAAGGATGCCATCGCCCGCAAACCGGTCCTGCAGAAGCTGCATGCCGGCCTGAGCGAAGGCCAGCCGGGCCGCGCGCTGGGCCTGGACGAGGAGGAGCGGGCGTTGGTCCGCGACCTGTTCCTGCTGACCCTCAAGCCGGTGATGTACGTGGCCAACGTGCTGGAGGACGGCTTCGAGAACAACCCGCACCTGGAGGCCGTGCGCGCCCGCGCCGCCACCGAGGGCGCCGAGGTGGTGCCGGTCTCGGCCGCCATCGAGGAAGAGCTGGCCCAACTGGACGACGCCGATCGCGACACCTTCCTGGCCGACCTCGGCCTGGACGAACCGGGCCTCAACCGGGTGATCCGCGCGGCCTACAAGCTGCTCGGCCTGCAGACCTACTTCACCGCCGGGGTCAAGGAAGTCCGCGCCTGGACGGTCAAGGCCGGGGCCACCGCGCCCCAGGCGGCGGCGGTCATCCATACCGATTTCGAGAAGGGCTTCATCCGCGCCGAGACCATCGCCTTCGACGATTTCATCAAGTACAAGGGTGAGGCGGGCGCGCGCGACGCCGGCCGGCTGCGCCTGGAAGGCAAGGAATACCGGGTGCAGGAAGGCGACGTGCTGCACTTCCGCTTCAACGTCTGATAAAAAAGTTGGCGTTTCGCGTTGACAGCCAGTCTGCTTCAGGCCAAAATCGCTGGCTGTTTCACCCCGGTTTGATTTGGCCCCTCCGGCCGGCTCTTCCGGGTGGCTACGGAGGGATACCCAAGCGGCCAACGGGGGCAGACTGTAAATCTGCTGGCTTACGCCTTCGGTGGTTCGAATCCACCTCCCTCCACCAAAATTTGAGTTGTTTTGTGTTGTAGTGGTCTCCCGGCGCGGGAGTAGTTCAACGGTAGAACCTCAGCCTTCCAAGCTGATGGTGCGGGTTCGATTCCCGTCTCCCGCTCCACTTGAACGCCCAGCGCGGGACCTGCGGTAACCGAAGCGACAAACAGTTTCACGCTCACGTAGCTCAGTCGGTAGAGCACCTCCTTGGTAAGGAGGAGGTCGATGGTTCGATTCCATTCGTGAGCACCACCTTTCCAACTCCATTTCAACGATCCACCTCGAGAAGAAGCAGCCATGGCAAAGGGTAAATTCGAACGCACCAAGCCGCACGTGAACGTGGGCACGATTGGTCACGTTGACCACGGCAAGACGACGCTGACGGCGGCGCTGACGAAGGTGGGTGCCGAGCGCTTTGGCGGCGAGTTCAAGGCGTACGACGCGATTGACGCGGCGCCGGAAGAGAAGGCTCGCGGCATCACGATTTCGACGGCGCACGTGGAATACGAAAGCCCGACGCGCCACTACGCGCACGTGGACTGCCCGGGTCACGCGGACTACGTGAAGAACATGATTACCGGTGCGGCGCAGATGGACGGCGCGATTCTGGTGTGCTCGGCCGCGGACGGCCCGATGCCGCAGACGCGCGAGCACATCCTGCTGTCGCGCCAGGTGGGCGTGCCGTACATCGTGGTGTTCCTGAACAAGGCGGACATGGTGGACGACGCCGAGCTGCTGGAACTGGTGGAAATGGAAGTTCGCGAGCTGCTGACCAAGTACGAGTTCCCGGGCGACGACACCCCCATCATCCACGGTTCGGCGCGCCTGGCGCTGGAAGGCGACCAGTCGGAGATTGGCGTGCCGGCCATCCTGAAGCTGGTGGAAGCGCTGGACACGTTCATTCCGGAGCCGCAGCGTGACGTGGACAAGCCGTTCCTGATGCCGGTGGAAGACGTGTTCTCGATTTCGGGCCGTGGCACGGTGGTGACCGGTCGTATCGAGCGCGGCATCATCAAGGTGGGCGACGAAATCGAAATCGTCGGTATCCGTCCGACCCAGAAGACCACGGTCACGGGCGTGGAAATGTTCCGCAAGCTGCTGGACCAGGGCCAGGCGGGCGACAACGCGGGCCTGCTGCTGCGCGGCACCAAGCGTGACGACGTGGAGCGTGGCCAGGTGCTGGCCAAGCCGGGTTCCATCACCCCGCACACCGAGTTCGAGGCCGAGGTGTACGTGCTGTCGAAGGACGAGGGTGGCCGTCACACGCCGTTCTTCAAGGGTTACCGTCCGCAGTTCTACTTCCGCACCACGGACATCACCGGTGCGGTGACGCTGCCGGAAGGCACCGAGATGGTGATGCCGGGCGACAACATCAAGATGACCGTGCAGCTCATCAACCCGGTGGCGATGGACGAAGGTCTGCGTTTCGCCATTCGCGAAGGCGGTCGTACCGTCGGCGCCGGCGTCGTGGCCAAGATCATCAAGTAA